>JBJKPH010000134.1:0-7824 GCA_046706585.1 Bacteroidales bacterium
ACCTGCTTGATACAGACTTCGATGAAAACCGTCCCGAGGACAGGAACGTAACTCATCACCTGTATGGTGGCGACAGTGAAAACAGGCTGAAACAGGAACTTATTCTTGGTATTGGCGGTATAAGGGCTCTCAGGGAGATAGGATTCAAACCCGAGATATACCACAGTAACGAGGGTCATTCGGCATTTATCGGTATTGAGAGGATCTGGTACCTGATGGAAAAAAGACATCTGGCTTTTGATGAGGCAATTGAAGCGATCAGGGCATCCACCCTGTTCACCACACATACTCCTGTTCCTGCAGGTCATGATGCTTTTGATGAAGATCTGCTCAGGAAATATATACCGCATTACCCTGAAAGGCTAAAGATAACATGGGATAAACTGATGGGGCTTGGCAGGGCTGAAGGAGGCGATTCAGCCAAGTTCAACATGAGCTACCTTGCCACGCGTATGTCGCAGGAAGTAAACGGAGTGAGCAAATTGCACGGCGAAGTAACCCGCGACATGTTTAATGTACTCTGGCCGGGATACCTGAGCGAAGAGCTCTTTATAGGGCATGTTACCAATGGTGTTCATTATCCGACATGGCTGGCACCGGAGTGGAAAGAACTATACAGAAAGCTTACCGGTGCTGAGCATTTTGATCAGACTGACAGTGCAAACTGGGGGAAGATATATTCTGTAAGCGATGAAGAGATATTCAGGCTCAAGATGGGTTTGAAGAAGAAGCTGTTCGACTGGATCAGGAAAAGGATGCAGCAGGAGATGATGGAGAAGCACGTTAGTCCGCGTAAGTTGATGAATATCAGCAGCCATCTAAACGAAAAAGCTCTTACTATCGGGTTTGCCAGACGGTTTGCCACCTATAAAAGAGCCCACCTGATCTTCAGGGACCTTGACAGGTTAAGTCACCTGGTAAACAACGAGGATAAACCCGTTCAACTGATATTTGCCGGTAAAGCCCATCCCCACGACGGTGCAGGGCAGGATCTGATAATGAGGATCAATGAGATATCACAGATGCCGGGGTTCGTTGGCAAGGTCATTTTCCTCGAAAACTATGATATGGAAATGGCGAAATACCTGGTTAGCGGAGTGGATATCTGGCTGAATACACCGACACGCCCGCTTGAGGCTTCGGGTACAAGCGGTGAGAAAGCAGTAATGAACGGTACAATCCATTTTAGTGTTCTTGACGGATGGTGGGTTGAAGGTTACCGGGCATATGCAGGATGGGCACTGCCGCTTAAACGTACATTTTCCAACCAGGACCTGCAGGACGATATCGATGCTGAAACTATCTATAATATTCTTGAGTATGAGACTATCCCTGCATATTATAACCGCAATGAAGAAGGTGTTCCTGTTGAGTGGATCAGTTATATAAAGAACTCGATGGGTAATATTGCTCCTGAGTTTACGATGAAGAGGATGATCGACGACTACCAGGAGAAATTCTATACCAGGCTTTACGAGTGATCAAAATTCCTGGAGGCAGATGATTACCGGAAAGCTGTTGAAATGACCGGATGGAAGAACTGGATGAGAGGTGAATGGGGTAAGATCGAGGTGTTGTCGTGTGTGCTTGATAAACCTGAAGACGGTGTATACAAATCGGGGAGGAAGTATAAGGGACAGGTAATCCTTAATATTAATGGTATCCCTCCTGAGAATGTGGGGGTGGAATTTATTATCACCAGGATGCTTAACAGCGGCAAGCATGAATTTGTTGTCGGATCGGATCTCAAACTGGTAAGCTCACGCGAAGGCAAGAGCCTGTACAACCTGGAGATGGTTCCGGAGAAGGCAGGAACTTTCTTTTATGGTCTGAGATTATATCCAAAGCACCCCGATCTGCCAAACAGGCAGGATTTCTATCTGCTTAAGTGGATAGTATAGTTTGAAGTTTTATATTGTTCTGACCGGTATTTCTTCGAGGATAACAGCTGTTCGTGCCGGCAGGTACAGCTTAAGTGTGAAAGGAGTACTAACCTTTAGCCGCCGGCTTTCCTGGACCGAGTAGTAGGTAAGTGACTGATCAATCCGGCCGAATCCTCCGAAATCATCCCTGTCGGTATCAAGTACGATCCGGTATTTCCCTTTCAGTGGTATACCGTAATCAGGGAATGAGACAGTGGGGTTAAAATTGAACACCATAACGTATTTACCCCTTCTGTAGGAGATCACTTTATTACCATTGTGGGCTGCAATCTTTTGAACAACTTCGTCTCTGAGAATGCCTGAATCGCTGACAAATTTTATCATTGCAATGTCAAAATCCTTCAGCTGGTGGTATCTCAGACTTTCATCCTCAGCCAGGCTCCATTGTCTCCTGGCATACTTGTAACTCCAGTTATTACCCTCCCTTGGAAAATCGATCCATTCAGGATGACCGAATTCATTCCCCATGAAATTAAGATATCCCGACTGTGCGCAGGTCAGCGTTATAAGTCTTATCATCTTATGCAGGGCTATTCCCCTTTCAACAACCAAATTTGAGCTATCGCTCTTCATCCCTGTATACATTTCGGAATCGATCAGCCTGAAGATAATTGTCTTGTCACCAACTAGAGCCTGATCATGAGACTCGCAGTAAGAGATTGCTTTTTCTTCGGGCCTGTGCTGAGTCAGTTCATGGAACAGGGCATCCATATTCCAGTCTTCATCACTAACTTCCTTTATCAGTTTTATCCAGTAATCGGGGACTCCCATTGCAAGCCTGAAATTGAATCCGGTACCATCCTTGTCCGGCGGGCATGCTATACCGGGCATACCGCTCATCTCTTCAGCAATGGTTATTGCACCTGGTTTGATCTCATGGATCAGGTCATTGGCCAGCCTCAGGTAAGTGATGGCATCTATATCCTGTCCGCCGTCGAAATACATATCATAACTGGTGAAATTCCTTTCAAGACCGTGATCAAAATATATCATGCTTGTAATACCGTCGAACCTGAATCCGTCGAAACCATATTCCTCCATCCAGTACCGGCAGTTTGACAGCAGGAAATGGACCACATGATCTTTCCCGTAATCGAAGCAAAGAGAATCCCATGCCACATGAACCCTCCTTGGTCCGGAGTGAAAATACTGACCGGGATCGCCGTCGAAGAGACCCAGTCCCTCATCGGTATTGCGGACAGAGTGTGAATGGACTAGGTCCATAATAACGGCAAGCCCCATGCCATGAGCATCATCAACCAGTCTCCTGAGATCATCGGGAGTGCCGAATCTTGATGAGACCGCGAAGAAGTTTGAAACGTGATATCCAAACGATCCGTAATAGGGATGTTCCTGGATAGCCATGAGCTGAATAGTATTGTACCCTGACTCAGCTATCATGGGCATTACTTTTTCCCGAAAATCGTTGAATGTCGAAACTTTTTCCTCCTCTGATGACATCCCTATATGAGCTTCATATACAAGTGGATTTTTTATTTCGGGTTTGAAGTTTATGTTCCTGAAATCATAGCTATCAGCGGGCATCCAGTGCTTGCATGCATAGATCTTGCTTTTATCGTCCTGGACAACATATTTTGCATATGAGGGTATCCTTAATCCCGAGCCTCCTTCCCAATGAACCGATAGCTTGTAAAAATCACCGTGGTTGATCATATCAGGAGACAGCACCAGTTCCCAGTCGCCATCCCTGTTTTTCCTGCTCATCCTGAAAGCTTCCTTCTCCTCCCAGCCGGTAAAAGATCCGACTATATATATTGATGTGGCTGAAGGGGCCCACTCCCTGAAAACCAGTCTGTCCTGTTCACGATGAAAGCCATAATAATGATGTCCCGAGGCAAATTCGGAAAGTGACCTTCCGCCGGCGAGTTTCTTTTTCCTTTCGAGGTAATATTTTTTCCACCCTTCAATTACTTCCCTGTAGGGCTCAAGCCATGGATCATCCCTGTAAAACTCACTGTTCATCCAAAGATATTGTTTCTGAGAGTGTTGGCAGAATTAGTAGTTGAGCAACCTGGTTCTCAGCTATTTCAGTTCCATCATCAGGTTTAAAGGTAATAAAAAAAAGGAGTCTGTTTTTCCAGCCATTTACATTATTGCTATTTTTGCATTTCAATTTACCCGAGGTGAAGATATATTACGAAGGAGACAATTTAAGGATAGTTAAGCCGGTGATTACCATCGGAATGTTCGATGGAGTACACCGGGGGCATCAGTTGCTGATAAGATCGGTGAGGGAGGCGGCACAAAAGGCGGGAGGAGAATCAGTAATTCTGACTTTTGATCCTCATCCCAGGATATTGCTCAGCAAGGATAGTGGCAATCTGCGGTTCCTGACCAGCCTTGAAGAGAAGAAAGGATTGCTTGAAGAAGCCGGCATCGGCCATCTGGTGGTGATGCCATTCACAAGGGAATTAAGTATGACAACCGCCTGTGAGTTTGTTGAAAGGGTTCTTGTCGGACGATTCGGGATCGAACATCTTGTTATTGGTTTCGATCATCATTTTGGCTACAGGGGGCAGGGAGCCAGTGAGACAATTACCGAATGTGCAGACAGGTTTGGTTTCGATTATAGTCGCGTTGAAGCTGTTGATGATAATGGTGTTGTTATCAGCTCAACCACCATAAGAAACTGGTTGGCAGACGGAAGGCTACAGGAGGCAAACAGGCTGCTCGGGTATGAGTATTTTCTTGAAGGCAGGGTTGTCAGGGGCAGGAAAGTGGGAACAGCAATGGGATATCCTACAGCCAACCTGGTGCCATTGTACCCATATAAGCTTGTTCCGAAAGAGGGTGTGTATGCCGTTGAAGCTATTGCCGGCGGAAAAAGGTATAAGGCTATGCTGTATATCGGCACCCGGCCTACATATGAAGAATGGGGAGGCGAAAAGGCCATTGAGGTAAACATTTTTGATTTTAAAGGTGATCTGTACGGCGAGAACCTGACAATAATTTTCAGATACAGGATAAGGGACGATATTAAATTTGAAACAACCGGATTGCTTTACCGGCAGATAGATGAAGATAAGAAGAAAGCCCTGGAACTGCTTGACCAGGCTCTTTGATCAGAATGCCGGATTTTGTAAATTTGCGCAGAAATAAAATTATTAAGAATGACAGTTATGACAGAGACATTACCATATAAGGTAAAAGATATTTCACTCGCCGGGGCAGGGCGAAAAAGGATTGAGATGGCTGAGAAGGAGATGCCCGGACTACTCTCTATCAGGAGAAAGAACTCCGGGGCGAAACCTCTCTCAGGGGCAAGAATAACAGGTTCACTACATATGACTGTTGAGACGGCTGTGCTGATCGAGACACTGGTGGAACTGGGTGCTGATGTACGCTGGGCAAGCTGTAATATATTCTCGACACAGGATGATGCTGCAGCTGCCATAGCAGCCAGGAACATTCCGGTTTTTGCCTGGAAGGGAGAAACGCTGGAGGAATACTGGTGGTGCACATCTCAGGCACTGTCGTTCCCCGGAGGAAAGGGGCCCCATCTGATTGTCGATGATGGCGGAGATGCCTCCCTGTTGGTTCATCTGGGTTACAAGGCTGAAAATGACCCCGGTATGCTTGACAAAGAACCCTCATCAATGGAAGAATCGATTATTCTGAAAACATTAAAGGATATTCTTAATGAAGATCCGGAAAGGTGGCATCGTACAGTTGAGGAACTGAAAGGTGTTTCAGAAGAAACGACAACAGGTGTTCACAGGTTGTACCAGATGATGGAAGCAGGTGAACTGCTTGTGCCTGCAATTAATGTTAACGATTCAGTCACGAAATCAAAATTTGACAATCTGTATGGTTGCAGGGAGTCACTCGCTGATGGAATTAAGAGAGCAACAGATGTGATGATAGCCGGTAAGGTAGTCGTTGTGTGCGGGTATGGAGATGTTGGTAAGGGATGTGCCCGTTCAATGAGAGCCTACGGAGCAAGGGTGGTAGTTACCGAGATAGATCCTATCTGTGCCCTGCAGGCTGCAATGGAAGGCTTTGAGGTGAAGACCGTTGAAGATACACTGGCTGAAGGCAATATATATGTCACGGCTACCGGAAACAGGGATGTGATCACTACCGATCATATGTCGAAAATGAAGGACCAGTCGATCGTATGCAATATAGGCCATTTTGACAACGAGATTCAGGTGGAAAGGCTGGAAGCATTATCCGGAGTGGAAAAATCAAATATTAAACCACAGGTTGATAAATACCTGTTCCCTGACGGACATGCAATATTCCTGCTGGCCGAAGGCCGGTTGGTCAATCTGGGATGTGCCACCGGACACCCTTCATTTGTTATGAGTAATTCGTTCAGCAACCAGACGCTGGCCCAGATCGATTTGTGGACCAACAATTATGAGATAGGTGTTTACAGGCTTCCCAAGAACCTCGACGAGGAGGTTGCACGCCTGCATCTCGAACAACTGGGCGTATCGCTTACAAAACTGTCAGATAAGCAGGCCGGTTATATTGGCGTTAAGAAGGAAGGTCCCTACAAGCCCGATCACTACAGGTACTAGGCCACTGCGGGGGTAATTATACAAGCGTGATTTAATATAGTTGAGAATGAGTTGAGAGTGAGTTTGTAGATATTCCTGGTTGTCAGCTAGTTATAGACGTGAATAAACTGGCCGTTGAAGCTGGTCTTGTACATTTTCAGGGGATACTTTGAAGGACCGGAAACAGGGGTTCCGAAACTGAAGAGTGAATATTTCGAACTGCACTGGGGGCAGATTACATTTATTAGATCCTCATCAACGTTAACCGCTACACTTAGACCATTAATGGCGTAATCGTAAGGACAGGTACGGTCATATGCAAAGAATTCATCAAGAGATGAATGGAATACAATTATACCGTTACCATCGAATCCGGCGGCAGATACACCCCAGTTATTTGTATTTTCATCAATAAGGGCGTAATTGCCCACAGCTGAGAGGTCAAAAAACTGGGGATCAGTCCCCAGGTTGATGGTGAAATCAACATATACCTCAGGTATAATGTTGTTCCCCTCCTTGTTGCATGAGACTGTGAGCAGGCTAATGAGCGGGATTAATAAAAATTTCCTTAAATTTGATACCAGGTGCCTCATTGATTATTTATTATAGTCCAAAATTAACCAATTGCATTAAAAAGAGGAACGGCTTTATAAAGCTATTATTACATGATTATGATAAAAAGGCTCGCTATACTCATTATTTTGCCTGGTTTATTGATGGTTTCCGGGAATTATACTCATGCACAAACAGGTAAACGTTCGGTTAGGAAAGTTGAGAAATCAATATCGGGCAGCAAACGCAAGGCGCCGAAAGCGGTAAAGGTAAAAGAACCCAGAGCGGTTACCAAAGCAAAGAAGACACAGGAAAAGAAGGAAAAGAAAAGGGAAAAGGAATATGCCAAATCAGTTAATGAAGGAAAGAAAAGACAATTTGACATCCAGACCCCGGATGTACAGGCAAGGATGAAACAGAATGAAATGGATATAAAGACCAGGGATAAGGAACGAAGAAAAAAGATGCGGCAGGACGCCAGAAAATCAGGGGCAAAGAGAAAATCCAGAAAAAAATAGGTATGGAAGACTCATCAGGAAACACAATATTTTACATTATTGCCGGCCTGCTGGCTATTATCAGCGCCATTGCACGGAATAAGAAGAAGCCCGATCAAAAGAGCGGGAAAAAAGTGGAAGCTCCGGGCAGGACTATTGATGATATCTGGAAGGAATTTGAGAATGAATCATTCGGTGATGAAGAACCGGTAGCCACAACGGCAGAGGCCGCTGTAAAACAAACGTCTGAACAGGTAATTGAAGAAGATGTCCTGAATATTAAACCTGAGTCGGAGGGCGAATACA
>JBJKPH010000135.1:0-2926 GCA_046706585.1 Bacteroidales bacterium
TTGCCCATGGCATCAAGAAGTGTGAAATTCTGCGAATTACGTGCTCCAACCTGGAAAATATCGACATACTTATACATATCATCGATCTGCTCATGGTCCATCACTTCTGTTATGACTTTTATGCCCATTGAAGAGCAGATCTGATGAAATGTCCGAAGACCGTCAAGTCCCACTCCCCTGAACGAATAGGGCGAACTCCTGGGTTTGAACACTCCTCCCCTCATGATATTTACACCATTCTTTTTCAGGAACGATGCTACTGTCTCAACCTGACCGGGATTCTCTATAGAGCAGGGGCCGGCAATAATTGTAAGCTCTCCCCCTCCTATACCTGAACCATTGATATTCACTACTGTGGGATCTACTTTCCACTTTCGTGAAACAAGTTTCTGGTCATCCTCGACCCTGTGTACATCCCTGACCCCTTTCATATTACCTATCTTTCTGATGTCCAGCTCTTTTGAGCCAACACTTACAAGATAGGATGCTCCACGTGTTATTACCTCCCTGATACTGTAACCACGTAAAGAGAGAAAACTCTTTACATCCTCTTTCTCGCCATCGGTAACAGTACCGGTAAACTGAATTATCATGATATTCCCCTTATTTTTTTTATAAAACCCCTGATCTTACCCTCCAGATCTCCTTCCCCGGCAAGTGCATCAATAAATGATGATCCCACGATCGCACCATCAGCATACCTGCAGGCCGTGCTGAATGTCTCCCTGTCTTTTATTCCGAAACCAATAAGCAACGGTTTGTCTGTTATCTGCCTTACTCTTTTGAAGTAACCTGCCCTGTTCTCCAGATCGGTTGCCCCACCTGTGGTGGATTCGGTAGAGACCATATATATGAATCCTGTACTGTTTTCCGCTATCTCCCTGATCCTCTCTTCGGATGTCTGGGGAGTGATAAGAAGTATAAAATGGAGACCGTTCGAGACAAAATAGTTGTGATATTTCTCTTTATACTCTTCAAGGGGCAGGTCGGGAATAATAACTCCGTCGACACCTGTCCTGCTGCAGGTATTGCAAAACTCTTCCACCCCGTACCTGTGAATGGGATTAAAATAACCCATCAGAATCCTTGGAATAGTCACCCGTGTATCTGTTTTTTCAAGTTGTGAGAACAGATATTCAAGTGTCATACCATTTCTTAGCGCAGCCATACTGCTGTCCTGTATAACCCTCCCATCGGCAACCGGATCGGAGAACGGGATCCCGATCTCGACCAGGTCAGCTCCGTACCTTTCTGTTAATTCAAGGATCTCCGGTGTATCATCTATCCCGGGATATCCTGCAGTAAAAAAGATCGAAAGAAGATCTCCCTTCTTACTTTCGAATAGTACATCAAGTCTGTTTTTCCTATTCATTTTTATTCAATTCCCGTATATAAGTATCCATATCCTTTTCTCCCCTGCCCGAAAGGTTTACCACAACAATCTCATCCTTTCCGAATGATAGTTTTTCAAGAAGTGCCAGTGCATGTGCAGATTCGAGAGCAGGGATAATACCCTCATCCCTGATAAGGATACCAGCAGCCCTCAAAGCTTCGTCGTCGTTTATGCTTATATATTCGGCCTTACCTGTTTTGGCGAGATGTGCATGCAGCGGACCGATACCCGGGTAATCGAGACCGGCTGAGATTGAGTAGGGCTCTGTTACCTGACCATCTCCGGTCTGCAGAAGCAGTGACCTGCTGGCGTGCAGCACACCCGGAGTACCGCATGCAACAGATGCTGCAGTCATGTTTGTATCAATACCCTTTCCTCCGCCCTCGGCAGCGATCAGTTTCACCCGCGGTGTGTCAATATAATGGTAGAAAGCCCCGGCAGCATTACTGCCGCCACCTATACAGGCAAGAATATAGTCAGGATCCTCCCTGCCTTCTGACTTAACCAGTTGCTCTTTGATCTCTTCCGAAATTACCGACTGGAATTTTGCCACCATATCGGGGTAAGGATGCGGGCCGACCACTGAGCCTATAATATAATGTGTGGTCTGAGGATTGCATATCCAGTCACGCAGAGCCTCATTTGTCGCGTCCTTCAGGGTCATGTTACCCGATGTGACCGGTACTACCTTTGCTCCCAGCATCTTCATTGCAGCAACATTCCTCGACTGCCTTTCAATATCGGTCTGTCCCATGTATATAACGCACTCCTTTCCCCTGAGTGCACATACGGTTGCTGTAGCCACTCCGTGCTGACCAGCACCTGTCTCGGCAATAATCCTGTTCTTTCCAAGACGTTCGGCAACCAGTATCTGTCCGAGTGCATTGTTAATCTTGTGTGAGCCTGTATGATTAAGGTCTTCACGCTTAAGGTAAATTTTTGTTTTGTATCTTTTCGATAATCTCTCAGCATGAAAAAGCGGTGTAGGCCTACCTGAATATTCTGAAGTAAGCTTTCTGAATTCATCCCTGAAGGCCCCCTCTTCCAGGATATCCTTATACCTGTCTGCAAGTTCCCTGATATTGGGATAAAGCATCTCGGGAATATATGCTCCCCCAAACTCACCGTAGTATCCTCTTTTATCTACATCAATTGTCATGATCGGTTTATTTGAAAATTTCTGTACTCATTTATAAAATCGCCAAGCACATCTATATCCTTTATACCAGGCGATGATTCAAAACGGCTGTTAAGGTCGATCCCGGCAAAAGAAGGATTTTTTACACGGGCAAGATCAGCAACATCTCCCGTTCCTATTCCACCGCTTAAAATAAAAGGAACATCATGCTTGTACTCTTCAAGTATCTCCCAGTTGAATCGCTCACCTGTCCCTCCCCTGACCGGTCCTCTGTAGTCAAGCAGCAGGTATTTACACGAATCCGACCATTGGGCAAGGGAAGCCATATCGAATCCTTGTCCGATCCCGACAGCTTTTATAACCTTCACTCCTTTAGATCACAGACTGCTGCAAAA
>JBJKPH010000136.1:0-3317 GCA_046706585.1 Bacteroidales bacterium
GATCGCATACGGAACATCCCAGAAACTACCGCTTTCAACTACATATGTTACCTTCATGGTAGCAATGGGAACTTCACTTTCTGACAGAGCCTGGGGAAGGGAAACGGCAGTGTACAGGATCACCGGCGTGCTGGTTGTTGTCGGCGGATGGTTCTTTACAGCATTTGCAGCCTTTACAGTATCGTTCGTGGTGGCAATCTTCCTGATCTGGGGATCGATATATGCCATAATCGCCCTCGGAATAATTATTATTTTGCTGCTCTTAAGAAGTTACAGGCTTTATGCAAAGAGGGAGAGCGAAAAAGAGGACAATGAGAAAGCTATGAATTTTGCTGAAACTACTACTGAAGAGTCGATGCTCCCTGTGTGCAGGGATACACTTGTGTCATCAATCCTGAAAATGTCGTCACTATATGATAAAATGGTTACTGCATTCAATAAAGACAACAGGCGCGAGATGAGGGAAGTGCACCGCGAGGTAAGGAGTCTTGACAAGTCGGTTAAACTGCGTAAAGACAATGTATTCAGGTTCATCCGCAAGCTTAAGGATGAAAAGGCTGACGCAGGGCCGGCTTATGTACAGATCTTCGATTACCTGCGTGAAGCATCCCATTCGCTCAATTTTATTACCGAACCTGTCTTCCTCCATATCGATAATAATCATTCTCCATTGGTTCATGAGCAGCAGGAGGAACTGAAGAAGTTCGGTCTTCAGCTTGACGAATATCTCAACAATGTGATCTATATTCTCAAATCAGCTAATTTTGATAACATTAAAGAGGCTACCGTTAAGCAGCAGGAACTGCTCCAGACAAATGAGCATTTCAGAAAACTGCAGCTAAAAAGGATAAAGAAAGGTGAAGCAGGTACCAGAGCATCGATGCTGTATCTCAATATCCTTTCAGAGTCGAAGAGTATGATCCTGCACATCGGAAACGTACTGAAATCATACCGCGACTTCTCAGAAGCTATGCTTGATTAAACAGTAAAATAGTATTCATTATTAAGGTGCCCCCTCCGGGCACCTTTTTTTGTTAAATTTGCAATAAAAAGAGATGTTTTCAAACCAACCGCTGGCTGAAAGGATGAGGCCTGCCAACCTGGACGATTATGTGGGCCAGGAACATCTGGCAGGCAAAGGTTCGACCTTCAGGAAGAATATCGAATCAGGTGTGCTTCCTTCATTTATTCTATGGGGACCGCCTGGCGTCGGAAAGACTACTCTGGCATCGATTATCGCTACAAGCCTTGGCAGGACCTTTTATCAGTTAAGTGCGGTGCACTCGGGAGTAAAGGATGTAAGGGAAACCATTGAAAAGGCTAAAAACCAGAGGTTTTTCGACCAGCCCGGACCGGTGCTTTTCATTGATGAGATACACAGGTTCTCAAAATCACAGCAGGACTCGCTCCTCGGCGCCGTGGAAAAAGGTATTATAACCCTTATAGGGGCAACAACTGAAAATCCTTCATTTGAAATTATCTCTCCGCTCCTTTCCAGGTGCCAGATATATGTGCTTAAACCGCTTGAGGAATCACAGCTACTTCAACTGGCCCGCCGGGCTTTGAAAAATGACACTTATCTAAAGGAATTCGATATTGATCTGTCTGAGTATGAGGCACTGGTAAGACTTTCGGGAGGAGATGCAAGAAAGCTGTACAATGCGCTTGAACTGGTCATATCATCGGTTACAGGAGGCAATACTGAGTACAGGGAGAAGATAGTGCTTACCGACCAGATGGTTATCGACCACGTACAGGAGAATCTGGCAATGTATGACAAGAACGGTGAGCAGCATTATGATATTATCTCTGCCTTTATTAAATCGCTCAGGGGAAGTGATCCCAATGCCGCTGTATACTGGCTGGCCCGGATGGTTGAAGGAGGTGAAGATGTTAAGTTCATTGCCAGAAGAATGCTTATACTGGCATCTGAGGATATTGGCCTTGCCAACCCTAATGCCCTTTTACTTGCCGAAGCCTGTTTCCAGGCTGTAAATGTGATCGGCTGGCCTGAATCGAGGATCATTCTCTCAGAAACGGCAATCTATCTTGCAACATCACCTAAAAGTAACACTTCAATCATGGCTATCGATGATGCTCTGGCTGAGGTAAAAAGATCTGGCGATATGCCTGTACCCCTGCACCTCAGAAATGCTCCGACAAAAATGATGAAGGAGCTGGGATACGGAACCGATTACAGGTATGCTCACAGTTACAAGGGTAACTTTGTTGCTGAAAACTACCTTCCTGATAAACTCAGGGGTAAAACATTCTACAACCCGGGTAAGAATCCACGTGAAGATGAAATCGGGTCCAGACTGGCCACGTTATGGAAGGATTTTTACGATTACGGAAGGAATGATAATGATAAATAATCTCTTTTTTCGTAAATTTACAAAAGATGGATGGCATAGTCCGTTAATAAGTGTCCCGGATCTTGTAATACGATTATATAAACCCTAAAATTTGTTTCCAGATGATAAAAAAAGTCTTCTTTATTACCACTATGATGGTATTCACTCTTTCACTGCTTGCCCAGGACCTGGGTAAAATAGTTGACAACTATGAAAAAGCTGCAGGAGTGGATAAGCTGTCGCAGTTAACCTCTGTCAGTATAACCGGCACAATCTCGCAGATGGGAGCGCAAATGCCGCTCAGGATGCTTGAAAAAGGTTCTGATAAGTTTAAGATCGTTACTTCCTATAATGGAATGGATATTGTTCAGGTTGTTAACGGAGACCGTGGATATATGGTGAACCCCATGGTAGGTTCATCAGAGCCCATCAACCTTAACGCAGAGCAGATAGACCAGATAAAGTCGAACGGCATCCTCAGATCGCCGCTACGGGATTTGATGGACAAGGGAAATCTTGCCCTCGACGGTGAAGAAACTTTTAACGGGAAGTCGTGCTTCAGGCTAAAATCGACAGTTGAAGGCAACACAGCCTACTTTATTATAGATAAATCATCAAATCTTATAGTAGGTCAACGACTTTTGGTCAATCAAATGGGAACGGAAGTACAGATTGAAATGGTTATGTCAGACTTCAGGGAGACTGAAGGTGTGATGATACCAAGGATAATTGAGACCACGATGGGGGGCCAGTCGATCGGGACCATCACTTACGACAGTGTTGAGTTCAATGTGCCGATAGAAGATTCCGAATTCGCGGTAAAATAAAAAAAGCAGCAAACCTGTAAGCCGGGTTCTGTACCCTGCCCATGTAATCTCAAAGAGATCTGCGACCAGGGTTCCTGTCATTTGTCTGGAACCGGCATCACTGCCGGCCTCTAACGATCTACCCCCCGGCATCGGA
>JBJKPH010000137.1:0-2014 GCA_046706585.1 Bacteroidales bacterium
AGGCAGGTGTGAGATCCTGAATATCTCCATCCAGTTTATGGCCTGCTGTCCTGTATCCGATGTTTTAAGCGCAGGTATAACTTCCGATATGAGTTCCCTGGCAAGCATACTAAAAGATTTTGGGTTCTAAAATACGAAAAAAACAGGTAATTTTGTTCTCTCCGCTGAAATGTGAATATTTGAAATAATGATAAACCGATGACCAGGTTAAGCGTAAACATAAATAAAATAGCCACCATAAGGAATGCCAGAGGCGGAAATGTACCAAATGTTCCGGAGGCAGCGATCAATTGTGAAAAATTCGGAGCCGACGGGGTAACAGTCCATCCCAGACCCGACGGCAGGCATATAACATATGATGATGTAAGGGCAATTAAGCCTCTGATAACCACGGAGTTCAATATTGAAGGTTACCCTTCAGATGATTTTATTGCACTGGTTTGCGAGGTTATCCCCCACCAGGTAACTCTTGTTCCCGATCCACCGGAGGCACTTACCTCTAACGCAGGCTGGGATACCAGAGTTAATGAAGGTTTCCTGAAGGAAGTAATTGAAAGGTTCAGGGATTATGGGATCAGGACTTCCATTTTCATTGATACCGATATCAGAAACATTGAGGCTGCACCTGCAACAGGTACCGACAGAATTGAACTTTATACCGAGCCTTACGCTTCAGGATACAGATCAGACAGGGATAAAGCTATCAGACCATTCGTTGAGGCGGCAATAAGAGCAAGGGACCTGGGACTGGAACTTAATGCAGGTCATGACCTGAGCCTGGAGAACCTTAAGTATTTCCATGAAAATATCCCATGGATAAGGGAGGTGTCGATAGGTCATGCACTTATTTCCGATGCCATCTATTTCGGTCTTGAGAATACAATCCAGATGTACAGGCGGCTTGTATCACCATAAGAGCTATTCAGTATGGAACTTTTCTACCGTGAATTCGGAGATGGTCCGCCAATGGTTATTCTACACGGACTGTACGGATCATCTGATAACTGGACAGGTATTGCGAGGCAACTCTCTCAATATTTCAGGGTAATATTACCTGACCAGAGGAATCATGGAAAGTCGCCGCATGACCCAAGCCATACCTACACCGATATGAGCAACGACCTCAATGAACTGGTGGAGAAACTGGGTATTGGCAGGTTTATACTTGCAGGTCACAGTATGGGTGGAAAAACTGCTGTATACTTTGCACGCAGGTGGCCTGAGAAGGTTGCAGCACTGGTTATTGTCGACATGACACCTTTCAGGATAGAAGGGGAAGATCCTTCACGGGCTTCCATGCACCGGGAAATCCTGGAAGTGATGAACCGGACTGACCTGTCGGTTTTTAATAGTCGCGACGAGACGGATAAGATCTTTGAGAAGACGGTCGGTTCAGAAAGGATCGCCAAATTCCTGCTCAAGAATATTACCAGGAACAGTAACGGCAGCTTCGGATGGAAACTCAACCCTGCGTACCTCAGGGCAAACCTGCCATATATACTTGACGGATTCAGCAGGGATATAGGTACAGACGATCAGATTACCGGATTCCCTGTAATATTCCTGAAGGCTGAAAATTCTGATTATATAAATGATGCAGAAGTACCGGCTATCATGCAACTGTTCCCCGCCGCCACTATCATTGA
Organism: Bacteroidales bacterium; assembly: GCA_046706585.1. Lineage (GTDB taxonomy): Bacteria > Bacteroidota > Bacteroidia > Bacteroidales > VadinHA17 > JBJKPH01. The sequence goes on from JBJKPH010000137.1 coordinate 1,647, forward strand.
AGTAAAAGGAACCTCCCATTGGCTGCACGCCGAAAGGCCTGAGATATTTATCAGTACGGTAAGATCACTGCTTGAATGAGTTTATGTTGTCACCGACTCAATGGCTGAATCATCGACAAGCCTGTCGCCCCTGAATTTAAGGAAAAGTTGTATGAGAGCCACGACATCCTTTTCACAATATTTGACTATCAGTGCCACATTTTTCTCCTTCCAGTACACATCGGCAACCATGCTGCCATCGATCTCATCCTTGGGCGAAGGAATACCAAATAAATTAGTAAGAAGATCAAGCGAAGTAAAATTCTTAAAATCACCGAACTTCCATAATTCCATGGTATCAAGAAGGTTAATCTCCCATGGCTTCTTTC
>JBJKPH010000138.1:0-5002 GCA_046706585.1 Bacteroidales bacterium
GAAGATTACTCTTTGAAGCAGGCGACGACATTGATGATCTTATGATTTTATGTGAAGCAGACATCACTTCGAAGAATGAGGCCAGGAAAATGAAGCATCTTAAAAACTTCAGACTTGTAAGAACAAAGCTCCGGGAAATTGAAGAAAAAGATGCGCTTAGAAATTTCCAGCCGCCAGTCGACGGAAGTGAAATCATGCAAACATTCGGTATAAAGCCCGGCAGGGAGGTAGGGATAATAAAAAATGTAATACGTGAAGCCATACTCGACGGTATAATACCAAATGAACATGAAGCGGCCAGGGATTTAATGCTGCGGAAAGGGAAAGAGCTGGGATTAAACCCGGTCACTTCCTCTCCCGAAACCTCAGATCAAGAAGGACAGGAAGATGATCGCTGAATCCCCCGTTATATGTGTATCCTGAATATGTTGAATAAGGCTTCTTGCCAGAATATTTTTCATCATTAACCAGTAAAAAGGGCCGGTTAAAAATATAAAGGGAAGCTGAATCTGCATAGACTCCTTTCTCACTGCTGTACATGGATTTTGAAACAAGAACCTGGTCAATCGTCTCCCATGTACCCTGGTATTTGTAAGTACCGGCATTTTTCAACTCTTTCATCGCGGAAAGGTTCAACAAAGAAAAGCTGTTATGTCCATTTTGCGACAGAACATCCATCACGGGATCGCCAGGTGTACTATTGAAGTCACCAGCAATAATAATCTTTGCATTTTCATTCACCTTTAACAATGAATCTGCTTTGCTCTTCACCATGGATGCAATACTATGCCGAAGCTTTCCTGCTGCCAGGACCCCTCCCCTTCTCGATGGCCAGTGATTAAGCAGAAGATTTATTGTATCACTCCTTAAAATAAACCTGCAATAAAGCACACTTCTTGATGTGAATTCTGAACGAGTCATCCCTGCGGGCATCCAATAATGGAAGTTCAGAATAGTAAGCCTGTCAGGGCGGTAAATCATACAAACATCTATCCCCCTTTTGTCGGGCGATTCCTCGTGTATTATTCTGTATCCATATTTTGAAAGACCTGTTACATAAACAAGCGATTCAAGTACACTGCGGTTTTCAACTTCACATAAACCGACCACAATGGGAGGATCCCACTCACCGGCTGCCATTATCGTTTTATATAATCCTTCTGTTTTCCGTTTGTACTTCGAGAGACTCCATCCCTTTGCGCCTCCGGGTAAAAACTCCCTGTCATCTGTCATACTGTCATCCGAGGCATCAAACAGGTTTTCCACGTTATAGAACATAAGCCTGTCGTGTGAAAGAGTCGTATCCTGCCCGAATGCAGTTACACAGAGAAAATGGGTGATAAACAGTATTACCAGCCCCTGCGTTTTATTTCCATTTAAGACCATCCGGACTAAAGCTAAAACAATACGGGGCCAGAAAAAAGTTTTCCGGCTGTTTTAAGAACTTATCATACCATTTTCCCCTGGTTATCTCAGAACGGCGTGATCCACCTGTATCTCCTGGCACTTTCCCCGAACTTAACAGCCACAGTAAATTCATGTGTTCCGAAGCTCTGTTGCCTTAGTTGTGTCAATGTAAAATCAAAGGCATAGGCAAAATAAAACCTGTCATACTTAAGGCCCAGCATGGCAATAATTGCATCATTCGTCCTGACAGATAAACCAGCCCAATAGTCTTCCTTGTAAAAAACTCTTGCTGTAAGATCAACCTGGAGTGATTTGAAAACCATGTCGGAGGATTTGATGAAAGCCGAAGGCTCCAGCACCCAGTCCCTGCTAAGCGGGAACTTCATACCACCTGTAAGAAAAAAGTTACCCAGCTGGGTTGACTTTGTAGATGAAGTATCGGCAAATAACAGGGATCCCCGAAGTATGTTAGTCATGGCAAAACCCACATAATAACGCGATGTTGTGAAGCTTGTTCCGAAATTGAAATCCGGAATAAACACAGACCTGTCATAGCCGAGCATAAGAGGGTCATCGTGGTTATAAAGAAGTCCGTCAGTATTAATATAGAACTGGTATGCAGTAAGAGCAAGACCAAAAGCAAGATCATTGGGATATCCACCTGTCTCTCCCATTGCTATATGATACGAGTAGGCAGCCTGGAACCCTGTGCGATGCATTATCCCGTTGTTATCATTGAATATATAACCGCCTACACCAACTTTCCCTCCCTTTGTCGGTTTAATTAACTTCTTCCTGACAGACGTTGATTTTGAAATATAACTGTCTTTCAGAAGTCTCGTCTGGAAACTTGCTGCATATGTACTGGGTGCCCCTGCAAGTCCTACCCATTGTTCCCTGACAGTCAGGTTGACAGTAGTGTAACCATCGCGGCCTGCAAAAGAAGGATTGATCAGGAATCCGTTCATGATATACTGGCTGTACATAGGCACCTGCTGAGCAACAACAACTCCAAAAATGAAGCTTAATGTGATTGCTGTTAGTATGCGTTTTAGGTATCTCATATATTCAATTCGAAATTAAGGTTCTTATCGTATAATGCTTATTACTCCCGAACGTGGCGCAGATCCGTCGTTAAGGTGAAGGATGTAATGGTACGAATCCGTAGGAAGTAACTTACCTTTATAGGTACCATCCCATGGATTGGCTGACAGGTTCTTCGACTTAAAGACCAGCTTGCCCCACCTTGTATAGACCATCACCTCAGCATCAGGGAAGAGATCAATATTCTTAATCCTCCACTTATCATTGTAACCATCATTGTTTGGTGTAATAATATCGGGTATCTCAAGACATTTTTCCGTACCGCTGACTCCTATCTCAATATCAATTGAAGCGGCGCAACCATTAAAGTCAGTTACAACAGCACTGTATGTTCCGTCTGTTATTCCATTACGTGTGGCTGTGGTTATACCGTCTGACCATATATAATTAAAAGGCTGTGTGCCTCCTGTAACAGTAAGTGATACAGAACCGTCTGCTTCGCCCGGACATGTGGCATCAATCTTGTCAAAAGCTATGGAGAGTGCCTCAGGCTCAGTAATTGTCACGTTAACATCTTCTGAGCAACCGATGGCATCTGTTATTGTAATTGTATAAGTTCCCGCTGCCATGTTATCAAATGTCTCCGATGACTGTGCGGTACCTCCGTCAAGACTGAACAAATATGGTGCTGTTCCGCCTGTAACTGATAATGTTACCGTTCCGTCAGAAGCCCCGTTACATGAAATATTTGTCTGGGAACTTATGTTTCCTGAGATACCTGTCGCTGGCTGGGTAATTGTAACTGGAACATCAAAGGTACACAGGTTTTCATCCTGAACAGTTACCGTATAATTACCTGCTGCAAGTGTATCAAATGTACCAGAATCCTGGAATGAACCCTGGCCAAGCTTATACATATAAAGACCCGTTCCTCCCGAACCTGCAATTGTAACACTACCGGTGCTACTACCGAAACACAGTACATTGTCCTGCACGCTAATTACTCCTGTAAGAGCAGAAGAAGGTTCTGTGATTGTGAAAGGAACATCGAAGGTATTCGTTGCTGCATCCCTGATAGTTACTGTATAATCACCTGCTGCCAGGTTATCGAATGTACCTGATGACTGATAAGCACCGGATCCGATTTTATATTCATAGGGTGGTAAGCCACCGGTAGCTGCTATTGTTACACTACCCGTTGCAGAACCTGCACAGGCAACATTAGTCTGAGATGATACAGTACCGGAAAGTGTTTCAACCGGCTGGGTAATTGTAACTGGAACATCAAAGGTACAACCATTGTTGTCCTGTATGGTAACAGTGAATGTTCCCGCAGAAAGTCCGGAGAAAGTGCCTGATGCCTGCAAAGCACCACCATCAAGACTGTACTGGTATGGCGAGGTCCCTCCTGAGCCATCCACCGTTACAGAGCCGTCATTCCCTCCGTATACTGTCACGTTTGCCTGAGCTGATATAGCGCCCGACAAAGCTGTGGCAGGTTCTGTAATATTAATATTGGTGCTTGAATTGCAACCATTGGAATCCGTAACAACCACCGAGTAGGCTCCGGCTCCGAGGCCCGACTGGTCCTCAGAATCAGCAATAACTCCCGTACCTGACCAGGCATAGAGATAAGGTGCTGTCCCTGATGTTACGGTTATATCAATTGCTCCTGTGGTATTTCCATTACATAGTACATCTGTTTTGGCAACATCTATCACTGGGGTATCATTAACTACAACATTAACAGGTTGTATATCATAACATCCCGTAACCGGATCCGTTCCCTTTATATAGTACGTTCCTGCAGTTGCAGAAGCGGGAGTACCATAAACAACTGTTGCAAGGGCATCGGTCCAGTATGTAAATGTCAGTCCGGCTGTGCTTCCTGCTGTTACTGAAGGATCTGTAAGGTCTACCGTGGTACCGCAAACAGCAGCCGGATCAGTAATAATAAGCGATGGAATGTTGTGTATAACCACATTAACTGGTTTAATATCATAACAGCCTGTAGCAGGATCCGTCCCTTTTATATAATATGTTCCTGCTACAGCAGTCGCTGGTGCAGGATAGCCAACAGTAGCAGCCGCATCAGTCCAGTAGGTATAATTTAAGCCTGCTGTACTTCCTGAAGTTATTAATGGATCGGTGATGTCAACAGTAGCAGGAGAGCAAACAGGTGCCGGGTCGGTAACCACAACAACAGGTGGTGTATTGACTGTCACCGTAACTGCGTTGGAAGTGGCAGGACCACCGCTCTGGCAGGTCTCACCTGAGGTGAGAACGACTGTAATAATATCACCATCAGCCGGTATGTATGAATATGTCGGGCTGTCTGTTCCTACTGCAGTTGCTCCGTTATACCACTGGTACGACGGTGTAAGTCCTCCATTGACAGGTATTGCCGTGAAATTGACAGTCGTTCCGTCGCATACAGGGTTAGCATCTGCTGCGATACTTACACTTACAGGAAGTACAGGGTTAACAGCCATTGTAACTGCATTGGAGGTGGCAGGACCGCCGCTCTGGCAGGTCTCACTTGAGGTGAGAA
>JBJKPH010000139.1:0-7955 GCA_046706585.1 Bacteroidales bacterium
TTTGTCCAACAATAAGTGATAAATTAATTGCTCTGACTGAGTTAAATTACTGTTCTTTCCATTTTACCCTGAACCGGTATAAATCTTTCTGATGAGATCATAGATATTATTATTCTTATTTACATCATATCCATTTTTTACTGTGCGAATAACGCTCTTAATGCCGTATTTGATTGTAGTTTTCCGGATAATACGACCCAAAACTGAAAACAGATTGTTACCATGTATGATAAGACAGTTTTCATTCAGAGCATGACAAATGAAACATATGTATTGTTTATAATATCCGGAATTTTTCTTTGCCAATACTTCCTACCGCCCGGGGGATGACAGGTGTTGGTATGCAAATAGGGCGACTGGCAGATTAGGCATATTTTTAGTATTATAAACCGGGCTTTTTTGATGTTTTAGTTTCTATGTATTCTAAAATTCTATCTATTGTTGGATCATTATAATTAAAATAATCAGCGGAAGATAATTCGACATTTATATCAGGTTTGATGCAACACCTGTTATCCCATGGCCAGGAATCCTGCCAGTAAAATTTTGATATCATCAATAGTATTCTGCTGTTAGGCAAATAGGAAAAATCAGGATCGGCATAATGGTTAGGTGCCGCACCAGCCGGCTCACCTACGAATATTGGATTACAATGAAATTCGATCCATGAAGCACAGTCCAGTGCTGCACTAAAAGTCTTTTTACCTGTTATTAGAAACAAATGCCCTTTTTTATTAATACTGTCATGTTTAATGATTTCATGTACAAGTGGCATAAGGTAAGAATTTGTGCCACCAAAATTATTTCTTAGATCTATTATCAAATGTTCCGCTTTTATTGAATCAATATAGTTCCATAGTCTTTTGTTGAACATTGGGAAATTATTAATTTCATCATTAATACATTCATTAAAAGCGAAATATACGGTCTTGCCTGTTTTAATATAGTCAAACCAAAATGGCTGACTATACTTCTTTAAATAGAGGGGTAGAATTGAATCCACACTAAGAATATTCTCGTATTCGTTGGAGGGTACAGCATAATCCCTCCAAAACCAGCTTAAATCATCACCTGTTTGAAATTCATTTGGTTTCAGTAATAAAATGTCTTCGTTCTGCCCATTTGATTCGATATTTACAGTAAGCAATTCATCTGAAGATTTTATTATATGAAGTCCTGATAAAACGGAGCTCATTGTAAGGTACATCGGAGCAAAATATTCCTGACCGTATGAATAATCGTGCGGTGTGATATCATTTATCTTTTCAAATACATCCTCCGCTGATTGATTATTAATGGATAGAACTTTGGCTCCGATAAATTCAGAATGTTCTTTTGTAATTGCCGTAATAAAAAATCCATCGGTGAATTTTTCAATTCTCAGGGGATACCATTTTTCAGTAAGATTTTTCCCATGTAATCTGGTATGTCCATCATGAATTGAGGTAATAATTTTCAATAATTCTACAATGATTTCATTATCTGAAAGAGTCGGAATTTTTTCTCTTAATTTCTTAATTCTTTCATGCAATAGCTCTTCAGGGCATTTTGCATATAAATTTGGATGAATACTGTCCAAACGCCTTGTCATAAAATCGAGGTCCTCATTCCACTGTTTGTCGGATAAAGACCTTTGCGATAATGCATTAACCGATAAGGCAAATGACAACATTATAAGGAAAACGGTTTTCATTGATAGTGTATTTGTATCAAAGACGATCAAAAAAATATTTTGCTACAATCATTTTAATTAAAAGAGTTTTTTGTTTACAAATCACTTGAGGGTTAGTTTTCATTATTGTTCTAAACCCTCAACAAGGATACTGTCGCATTCAGAAGCATTCAATCTGAATTTGAGAATTTTTTGATATTCATCAGAGAAGTACCAATCTTCAAAATCCTTTTTGTTACGGAATTCAATGATAACCGATTTGGAATAGTTCCATTTGCCTTCAAGCCTTGTTGGTGAGCTATCTGCTGAAAGGTATCTGCCCTTGAATTTTGAAAAAACTTCATCAGCTTTATCCAGATATTTCTGGTACTCCTTTTGATTTTTGATTTTAATATTAGCCACAAAATAGTATTTCATAGTTTTTTTGTATAAGTGCCTGATTAAATTTTACTATTATAACCCTGCTATTTAGAGTAATGTCTGCTATGTTTTCATATGGTATTTTTCTGACATTTGTTAGTCTGCAAGTATATGCTTGAGAAATGGTACATCAATATATTACTAACCGCAGATGTCTTTCCAAAAACCGTGATGAGTTTATTCATCCTGCATCAGGTGTTAATATTACCTTGTCTTAAAGGGTTACTGCCAATTCAGAAATGTTACTTTTTAGAACTATTTTAATATCCTGTTTGTTTAATATAAAGAGTTTCAAAAGCATATACCAAATTTAATGTTAATTCAAAAGTTTTAAAATGACTCCGACAGCAATTTTATCGATGATTTTGGGAATTAGTCTATTATTCTTTGGAAGAAGGCTTTTCTGGCTATTTGTTGGTGTGGCTGGTTTTATAGCCGGATTAACCCTTGCCCCGCAATTGATAAGCGGCCAATCTGAATTGGTAATTTTATTCATAGCTATAATCTTTGGTATAATAGGTGCCTTTTTTGCTGTGTTTTTTGAGGGAGTAGCAATCCTGATAGCCGGTTTCCTGGCTGGTGGTTATTTAGCGACTACATTATTTACCTCCCTGTTAACCTCTGTCAGTGCTGATCCTTCCATAACCTATATCATAGGTGGTATTATCGGACTTTTACTTGTGGCTGCTTTATTCGGTTGGGCAATAATAATCCTGTCTGCATTAATGGGAGCTGAAATCATTTTACCTGTCCTGAATATAAATAAATCTGTTCATTGGGGTGTTTTCGTTGTATTGGTAGTTATTGGAATAGTGCTGCAGGCTGGTATGTGGCATCGCCGGTATCCAGTAAAACATTTATGGGGTCGTCGACATTGAAATTTACATAATCGCATCACCTTCTAAGTCTTTAATTAGATATGCAGCCCGGATAAGTATCCGGTGGATAAGTATCATTCAATTGAGTTTTAGTGGTGGAATTATTAACAGATTTCATCCAAAACCAGGTGAAATGCGGAAGGCTGTCATGAAACATTAATTGTTGTCTACACTGTTGCTCGGGCCAAAATATTTCAACTGTGATCTGCCTTTTGGAACAGGTTGCGACTCATTAAGGAAATCATCAGGGATTAGTTGCCAAGAGAAATTTCTTTATTACATATTGTCTTTTTCTGCCGTTATGTATTTGTTTTCTGTTTTTTCAGATCCTATATCAGTGAACCGTCCATGTCCTGGATAAACTATAGTTGAATCAGGGAATAGTTCATATAATCTCCTGACCGATTTTATTTGAGTTTCTTTAGAGGCATTCTGGGCAAAGGTTGACCCGACCGATCTGTAAAACAATACATCGCCCGAAAACAAAATATTTCCTGTAAAATAGCAAATTCCTCCCGAAGAATGACCTGGTGAAAGAAGTGTGTGTACTTCTAATGATCCCAGCCTTATAATTTGATTATCTTCAACATATATATCCGGTTCTCCCAGAGTTTTCATGTCGAATTCCATGTATTTTTTTGTCTCAGGATTGCTTATTGCTTTCTCAATCCATTCTTTACCATAATTTTTGGTTATCCAATCCAGTGCAGTAAAAATATCCCTGTATTCATCTTTGTTCATACACAGTCTCGCATCAGGGAATAATTTTTTTATTTCAGGCACATAATAGAAATGGTCAATATGGCCGTGGGTGACAAAAATATATTTAAGTTTTAAATCATTATCTTTTATGACCTTTAATAAGGTATCAACCTGCCATCCCGGATCAACCAGGGCGGCTTCTTTCGATTTGGTTCCATAAATAAGGTAACAATTTGTTGCGATAGGTCCCGATACTTGATGAACCACTCTGAAATCTTCAATCCCGGCGCAACCAGCAACACTGAAGAATATAAAAAACAATAAGAAAGTCTTTATGTTTTTCATGATGTTCTCCCTTAATTATTGATTAATTCCTTTGAAATAGTATTCTCTTTGCATAACTACGTACTTTTATATTGTATGCAGTTATTATGCGATTGTATCTCAAGTTAGTATTTTTTTAAGAAACATATCATAAGCAATGAAGTTATTTTTATGTTATCTGCTTATGTGGCATATCTTTATGTAAATACCGTCAATAATTCATGCGAGGAGCATGACTTAAGTGTTGGCATTATACCCGAATATGATTTTTCAGGGGCAGGTGCGGCAACTTTTCCGGATGAAGCCTTCTTAGTCATCGGAAATCAACGGAATGAGTCCTTAACCCTGTCTTAGGAGAAAGGGATGACTGGCATCAGGGAACAAGCTTTAACTGGATTTTTATTAGAAGCAGGAACAGACTGCAAAAAGAGTGGCAGCTTAATGAAAATTACCTTACCTGCTATCATACATTAGTGTATCAAATATCTGGTTTGGTTACCTGTGTAAATTGTGAGTATGTAAATTTTCTAACTGGAAATTTTTAAATATTTGTCGTTAATTTATTAAAAATTAGTGGTTAAGCAATAGGAATAAAATTGACTTCTGTTGCCTGATTATGTAAATTTGTCTGGAATTTCTGTACCTGAGTATTATTAACAAACTAAAAAATTATGTTATGAAAAAGGGAATGATAAAAGTTAGTGTGCTGTATCCGCATGGTGAAGGCAAAAAATTTGATATTGACTACTATTGCAACAGACATTTGCCTATGGCCGCAGGATTGTTAGGTGATGCAGTTAAGGGAACAACTGTAGAAAAAGGAGTTGGAGGTGCTGTGCCCGGATCTCCTCCGACTTATATTGCCATGGGTAATATCTATTTCGATTCAATTCAGGAATTTCAGAACTCTTTTGGCCCTATTGCGGGAAAACTCATGAGTGATCTGCCCAACTTTACAGATATTGAACCAATAATACAAATTAGTGAGGTAGAAATATAGAACGCAACAGTTTTTTAAACCATTAACCGGCGAAACTTTTTTTGCATTATTCTAATTGACGGAATTTTAAATATTTAATAACGAAGAACATGCCTGACCTTTAGTAAGGAAGTGAAGGCAGATCCCCTTTTTTACCATCCCTGAACTAATTGGGTAAGCAGTTTGAATGCAGAGTCATAAATTTAATGTTAACAAGGCATTCTTTACGATACTTGATTTTTATGCTTTGATAATGTATTTTCCGTATTTATATCCGGTAACCAAGGTGTTTGGGGTTCAGGTCTGAGAGCAAAACCTGTGACAAGCCTGCTAATATTATTTTCTTTGTCAGCACAAACAATTATTTAATTTTCACTTTGTTAATGTCTTCTACCGGTATCCAGTCGTCCATATTACCATAAGCCGACCTGTCTATCTTAAAAGGTTCTAATTTTTGAAACGATTCAATTGTAATTAAGACAATATACCTTTTGCCGGAAAACCGTTTGATTAACCCCGAATCAAGGAGAAGCTTATTCTGATTTTGATTTACCAATTCTTCTGATTCTGATTTTGTCAGTTGTCCTGAATTGAAAATATCCTTTACTTTAGCTTTTGCCTTAACAAGGCCATCTCCTTTGTTTTCGATGAAATAAAGCATATCATCTTTAAAAACTCTGCCATAGGGGATTTTCCTTCCGGTAGCACCTCTAATGATCATGGTTTTTTTCCCTGAAATGAGATTATCAAGTTCCCTGGCTTTATAATCAAGGTATACAATGTTGTCCATTATTGTTTCTTTGCTGGTTAAAGTAATCATTTAATTTTTTTATCACAAGGGTATTTTTACATGGCAACCGGCTGGGAGATAGCTTTATCTGTCTATAGTCTACTACTCGTGAAGCTCGTTTTTATTTAAAAAGTAAATTATTTTGATCAAGGAGAAAACTAAGTCCGGGCACACTGCCTTTATAATCCTTGTTAGGTAACGATAATATTTACTTCTATGGTTTAATGTCAAAGAAAAGAATTCCAATAACAGTTAGTAATGTGGAGGTAATTGTAAGTAGAAATATAATAAAGATTAACCTTGGATATCTGATTCTGCGTAAGAGTTTTTTATTTTCAACATGAAGCCATCCCGCACAGAGAGCACTTATGAACGCGATGAGCCAGGCGATTCCGATTTCTGGTTGATTTTTTCCTATAAAATATTCTTCCAGTGAAGGCAGGGTTTTTCTTATAAAGACGTATACAATTAGATCAATTATCCAACTTGCAATTACTAAATATAATCCTAATAACAATCCATCTTTTATTGGAGAGGTTGTATTTATACGCTTATAATAAACAATATGTGCGAAGAATAAAACTCCGATGATATCCTGGAAATTAATAATTAAATAATAATAAATGAGGTTATTCCCTTTTAGATAAGTTAACCCATTTATTTTTTCTACCGGGAATGCAAACCATAGAAAAAATCCGACAACACCTAAAATGATGTAAACTAAGAATACAACCAATGTCATCATGAGAAGCTTTCTTATGAAGCTATCATCTGATTTGATTTGAAGATTAGCTTGAAAATCATTCATTTTATTTATGAGGTTAGATTATTAGCTAATATATTAATAACTAAGGTAATTAATGTCGGGAATTCAGACTTAAATCCGTGCAAAAAAAGAGATTGTGTTACATGGCGGAGCTATCCGGGCAGCGTTGCGGTGTAAAGTGGAACGAAGCACTATTCCGTCCCGAAAACTTTTCGGGAGGCAAAAACCCCGCCCATACGGCTATTAACTTATTTTGGCAGGTGATGGTGTTATTCATACGGTCGGGTGAATGTGACACAACTTACCTTTATTGTCCTTGTCAGGTACCGTTATTTTTATTCTGTTCTGTCTATAATCTGGTGTTTTAAGATTAATAGGGATTTATTACTTGTTTTTGGGTTTGAAATTTCAACCACAATATCAACATATATACCTGTATCCCATTCTGGGCCATTATTGCTAACTTTTTCCACTTTATAATCACTATTTGTGTCATTTATATCTTTTGGATCCGAAATCCATATAATATCCCCTTTGATTACATAAAGTTTTGTCATATCTAAATTAAGTGGAATTTTAGTGCTATCTAAACCAACTAGCCTAATTACAGCAACAAGAGGATTTTTTTGTTTAATTGGGATGGTGGGCATAAAATCACGATAGAGATATGCGCTTAGAAAGAACTTTTGAGTTTCAATTTGGAGGGTATCACTTGCAGAAGTGTAAAGTGTGCTCAGTAAATTTGGATCCTCTGATAAGTATGGATCTTCTTGTTTTTCACATGCTACCATGATAAATTGGGATGCTAAAACTGCACAAGAACCAATTATAAGAGTTTTCATATTCTTTTTTGTTAATAACGTGATTTTGAGTTAAAATGTTACCTAACAGACCAGTAAAAAGAGGGACGACCGTTAAGAAATTGCACGATGGGCAATTTTAGCTACTCCTACGCTGATGCTTCGGAGTACGGATAAGGAGCCTGACTGCAGAGGTGGCGATGTAAATACAAAAAAATGATATTCAAATAGATGAGATGGTCGGGAAATAGTCCCGGTGCAAGCCAGGTATGGCTCACTTTTTGCCCGCCCGAACATACATTCGTACGGGCGGGCCGTCATTGCTGAATTTTGATTTTGTGCTGGCGTAATCGCGCCGAAGGCCCTGACCGACTATAGGGAGCGTCATGGGAATAATGCTGATCGAAGCCGCATCCCATCCCGATAACTATCGGGAGCTTTCGGGGTAGTCCAGGTGCAGGATTTTAATTGCGAGCAGATGCGCGAGTCCGGGTGCAGATACTATTACCAAGCTGTCTTAGGAGCAGGAGCAAAAGCAAAAAGTGTGACAAGCCCATTAATTATACCGTCCGTGTTAGCGTGCGATTTTGTTTTATTCTGTCTTGTTTATACCAAGTATGAAGC
>JBJKPH010000140.1:0-9809 GCA_046706585.1 Bacteroidales bacterium
ACGTCGATAATGGCTGTCAGATAAAGAAAACCTTTTGGCATCGGAATGTAGGTAATGTCAATGGCCCATACCTGGTTTGGCCTGGTAATTTTGAGATCCCTCAGCAAGTAGGGTCTGATGTATTTTGTCTGACCAAGGCGACTAAGGTTCTTCTTGGGATAGATGGCCATTATACCCATCAATCTTAATAACCTTCTTATGCGCTTATGATTAGCTACAATACCAAGAGCAAAAAGAAAATCCCGCATGCGGATGACTCCTTCACTTGGCCGCTCCATGTAATGTTCATCCATTAGCCGCATTATATGGAGATTTTCTTCTGTCTCACCAAGAGGTTTGTAATAAAAACTGCCCCGGCTCACGCTTACAAGATCACACTGGCAACGGATACTTAAAGGTTCTTTACGGTTAACCATCAAAAGCCTCTCTGTCACAGACCCAGTTTCTTCAAGTTTTTTTTTAAATAATCTCGCTCCATCTCTAACTGTCCGATCTTGGCAAACATCTTTTCCATTTCTTTTTCATGGTCCTCTGGTGCCTGTGCCTTCTCAAACAACTGTGGGGCTCTCTCAAGAAACTCTTTTTTCCATCGGGCTATCTGGTTGGGGTGTATCCCGTATTTTTTCGAAAGCTCAGCTAAGGTCTCTCTTTCCTGTAAAGCTTCGATTGCAACTTTTGCTTTAAAAGCTCCTGAATGTTTTTGTCTCTTTGATTTCATAATTCACTGGTTTAAAGTTATTCAAATTAAACTTAACCAGTGGTCTTAATTCAGGGTAGTATTATACAGTACCAATATGCTCTTCAATTATTTTCTGAATTTCATTTAATCCATTTTGCCTGGCCACCATATACATAATTTTGAAATTATGTATATTACATAGTTCAGAATTTACATTACCGAGCATCTTTTCAAATATTGGAGGATGTTTTATAGCAGAGATCAACGACATATGACATGCCTCTGCCCCTTGATCAATAAGGAAACAAACAATATCTGAAAATCCCATAAAGGTTGCCTCAGAAAGAGATGAATAGCTATACTTATTACTATAATTAATGTCGGCACCACGATTTAACGCAGCCTTAACTCCAAATAGAAATCCGCCTCGGGCACTTTCCCATAACATTTCATTTGGAGGTAAACAGGCAATAAATTCCCAGATTTCCTCCTCCGATTTCGGTTTTAATACTTTATAAAGTTCCATATTTTAAGCGTTTATTCTGGTGTCAATATCTTTTATTAAATTGTAAAGTCATCTGCCTTCAGCATCATTTTTTTAAGATATGATCTGTCTGATTCCGACAATTGTCCGGCCTCATTGATTTTTTCCTCAATCATTATTATAAGGTCTAATCTGCCGTTATCTGCAGCTACATTGATGGTATCTGATAGGTCCTTGCAATTACATAATTCAGGATGCAGATCTCTCAGCATATGGCAAAAAAGATCTCTATTTTCAATTGAGTATCCCAAAGAAGTATCAGAGACCCAAGCACCATGTTCTAGTAAGTATTCAGATACAATGTATTTATTCCCAAATGTTGCAAGTTCAAGAGGAGTATTGCCATTTTCAAGTTTGTAATTGATATCAGCGCCTTCAAATAAAGCTTCACTCACTCCTTTAAGGTATCCATTAGCAGCACACTTCCTCAATTTTTCATTAGGCATGAGTTTGCTTAAGCCTTCTTCAATTTCTGCCATGGTTTTCGGCTTTAAAATCATACATACATCCATAATTATAAATTTTAAATTAAACATTTACACATTGTATGATGATAAGGCGATTTTGTTTGCGGAACAAATGATTATTTATTATTATTTTTTTCTTACCAATCCGAGTATTGATATATTTATGTTTGTAAGTGTAAATAATACAGTTACATAAGAGAACTGTAAATTCATCCACCGTTAGCTTCGGAGTTGAAAGTAATTCACTTCTGGGTCTCCTGTTAAGGCAAAAAAGCAAGAAGAATCAAGGATTATCTTCTGGTAGGAACAGGAGCTTACCGGAGTCTGAGGGCATCTGACTTACGTAATTTACTCTTGTCAGATTCGATAAGTAAAGATAAAATAAACTAAGGCTAAATATTTCATTCTTCTAGCAGGTGCATTATTTGGCACTGTTGCTGGCATAATAAAGTATCTTATCTCATTTAATGAACTGAATAAGTATTTTGTTGAAAAAAATACCAATAAAAGCATCTTTAAAATCAGCATTGGTTATCCTGCAGAGCACCTTAAATGCAGGATTGTTTTTTTCAATCGTATGTAAAGCTGTAATAGCCAGCTATTCTTCGATGAGTTCAAAACAGCATAATAAAACCGGGGAGAATTGATCTCCCCGGCAGCCATATTCAGCATAGCTATGCTAAATAATAAATTCAAACGGAAGTGTTAAATCCTCCGGAACTTCATCACCATCGGAATTGAAAATGTAGCCGTCCCAATCATAAATAGGGGCGTCCGGATCATAAAACCCGGTGGTGGAATCGATTGTTAAATTGCTTGTTTTCATTATACTTAGAATTCATAGATATATTTCATTTCTAAAACCAACTTGGTCCTGATCTTACTTGCACTTCGAAACCAACATTTTCTGAAGGCAATATCGTAAAGCTTCCTTAAATCTTCAATGCTTAGTTTTGCCGGATTTATTATATCAAGAAGTTCTTCCAGTAAGTCCGGGTATTTTAAACTGTGAAGCAATTCATCATAAGAGAAAATTGCACCTTGTTCGATAAGGTATCGGACAATTTCAACATGGTTATATTCTATTGCTTTACATAAGACAGACTTCGACAAAAACCATTCATGATTTACGTCTGCTCCTTGATTTATAGCTTTAATAACTCCGGGAAGAGACCCCCTTTTCACGCAGGATTCAAGAACCTGGTTAGCATGTGAAGATTTAATCTTTTTCAAGATGTCATTTTTCGAATTCGGTACTAAAACTTTTTTTAATTCCATAATTTTAAAATTTATATTAAACAAAAAAACAATTCCCTTTTGCTAAATTTTACTATTATAGAAAGCTACCCCCCTCTCGGTTTTTTGAATCAGCATTTATTTTTGAAATTTTTTTATCCAGGCTCATGAATTTTAATAATTTTACACTCTAATAACCTGTAAAACAATTATATATGAGTTTACCGAATTTTTCTACTGTTTGCTCCGGAATTGAGTGGAATTCACTTCTGGGCCTCCTAGTGAGGCTAAAAAAGGCAAAAAGAAACAAGGAATATCTTCTGGTAGGAACAGGAGCTTACCTGGGTCTGAGGGCATCAGACTTACTCAATTTACGTTGGCCAGATCTGATAAAAAAAGATGAAATAACCATAAGGGAAAAGAAAACCGGGAAAAGTCGGCAAATTACTATCAATCCGTCCCTGAAGAATATATTATCGTATGTCTCATCAGAATTGGCAAAACAGGGAAAATTAAACACTGACGGTTATATGTTTTCCAACCGGAATGGTGAAAAAGTGTCAATCCAGTATATTAACCGCTTGCTGAAAAGAACTTTTTCCGATTTTGACATTAAGACGCAGAATGCATCCACGCACACCTTAAGGAAGACTTTCGGAAAAAGGGTATGGGAAATGGATGGTAAAAGCGAAAGGAGCCTGATTTATCTGTCTCAGATTTTTAATCATTCCAGCATAGGAATAACCCGAAGGTATATTGGGATTGTGCAGGAGGATATACGGGATATTTACATGAAATTATAAATTCTCACTCCAGAATGGATCTGAATTCCTTGTTCGGAGCTATAATAATGTGGTCCAATAGAGATATTTCCAGCGTATTGCATGCTCTATTAATCCGATCTGTAATTTTTTTGTCAGATTCGCTGGGATTCAGATTACTGCTGGGATGATTATGGGCCAGTATAATACCATGTGCATTTGCCTTTAAAGCATATTGCATCATTAATTTTATATCAGTAACAGTACCTGCTGTACCGCCCACAGAAAGTGACACGATGCCCAGGGCATTATTCGCGCGATCCAGGAGCAGCATCTTCATCTCTTCAATATATTCTATTACTGACTTGTCCCAGGCCTCCCAGAAAACCTCGAAAGCGTCCTGGGCATTTCTTATGTGGATTCTGTCTTTTGACTTAATCTTATTTTTGTAAACAAGCCTGACCTCAGATACTTTTAAATTCTTTTCTTTCATTACTGGGAGTTATAAAAATGGCCTGAAGATCATTCCACAGGCCATTTAAAATCCAACAGGATGCCATTACTTTTCAGGAAGTTGCTTTTCAAGACCGACAATTTCATTCCTGGTATCAGCGATTTTTTTAAGAACAGAATTATCAATGGGAAAGCCTACTTCCTTCATGGCATTCACCATTTTCTCCATTTTCTTAATTTCACCATTCTTCTCTCGGATGCGTTTCCGGATCTCAGTAATAATGCCTTTATTAACTGAAGTAAGAACCCTGGCAACAGTATCCTCATCGGGATTACTTTTTACCCACTCGTCAATTGACCTAAAGAATTTAATTTCCATAATGCTGCATTTGAATTAAACAATTGATTTACTGGGTAATAATAATAAATTGTGGTGACCGGGGGTATTATTGAGCAAATATTTAATCAATTTACAAGAATGCTGATTACTTGGAATATATTGGTAATCAGGTATAAACTAATGTGATTTGATTGGAAAATTCTATATTTGTCCTATATATCTCTATTAAAAATTAATGCAAAAATGAAAATCAAGCACTATGAGCGATTTTTATGAGCAACGACTTAAAAGCTGGACAGAGTTTGATCAATTCGTTCGAGAGAAAAGATTTCGTCAGTGGATTTACCGTGGTCATACTGATTCGAATTGGCCCCTAGAAAGTTCTCTTTACAGACTTTTTTATGAGATAGGCATAGTAACCCAAGCGTCTCGAGGAAAGAAAAAGAGCCTCGCCAGATATAGTCATGAACGTGTTGCTCTTCAAAAGTTCATGGCAACAGCTCGTCAATATGATATTCCACTTCCTCTTGATAATGATCCTTTAGAATGGTTTGCTGTTATGCAGCACTATGGTGCTCCGACTCGATTGTTAGATGCGACTTTTTCACCATACGTTGCTGCATATTTTGCTATTGAAAACGGAACTGGTGATGCAGCAATCTACTGTTTCCGACAGAAGGTTTTCAGAGAAATAGATGAAAGTACTTTTTCAAATATTGATACAATCTACCGTGAAATCCTGACCCAAAAAGAAGATTTTATATTTGTTTATGAACCTAAATGGACGACTCCTCGCCTGCTTGCACAACAAGGACTTTTTCTTGTCCCAAGTTCTCTTTCTCGTTCTCATGATACAATAATGGAGGCTTACGAGCTTGAAAAGAATGACGCAGTCAAAATAGTAATACCAGAGAATTTACGAGATGATGGTGTGCATCATCTAAGAAGAATGAACATATCATCTACTATGCTCTTTCCTGGTATTGAAGGATTTTGTCGATCACTCTGTCATCAACCTTTCTTCGTCGTTCAGGATGAAGGAAGAATTGGAGAGCTTGAACAAGAGGATAGAAACGAGGAAGATAAGCGCATCAAACGCACTTCAAATCGATCTTAATTAACTAATTGTTTTTATTGCCTTTGCTGTTTTCATATTGTAAACCAATCCAAAAAGTTCTTAAAATCAGGGAAATTGATGGCTTTTGTTTGATTTAAATTTTCCCAGGCTTTGGGTATTTAGTATTTTTACCTCTATATTCCTGTTATTCAGGCCTATGTCATATGTATTATTTTAGACTATATCACATGCATCTAACTATGAAATTGTTTATTCAATTGTTTATCCCGACAAAAAAACCAACCAGTCGGATATTACTCCAACTGGTTGGTTCTCAACTGTGGGCCCAGCTGGGATCGAACCAGCGACCCCCTGATTATGAGTCAGGTGCTCTAACCATCTGAGCTATGGGCCCCATTGTCCGCCGTAGCTTTATGCGAGGTCGGACTCTATCTTTAATCCAGGTATCTATATACTGCCTGGTTAATTTTTCGGACTGCAATATTAGCTATTTGGATGTAATTTTGCAAGAATTTGAATAAAAGAATAAACAGATTATTCTTTTATGCTACGAATAACGTCAGAAAGAAGCCTTATTACCTTTTCCGTGTTCCTGTTGAATACCGAAATGACCTCTTCCCATGAAACAGGGGGTTCATCTTCTTTCCACGAATCATAATCGGTACTCATGGCTATCGTAGCATATTGAAGGCCTGCCTCATTCGAAAGAATTACCTCGGGCGCTGTCGACATATTTATAAGATCGGCCCCCCATAGTCTGAACATATTCGATTCAGCCCTGGTGGAAAACCTTGGGCCTTCAATGGTCACAATAGTCCCTGTCCCGTGTACGGGTAGACCTGATTTGTGTGCAGTATCGATGATTTTTTCCCTAAGATATTTGCTGAATGGATCGGCCATAGCTGTATGTTTCATTTCGCCGGGTTCAAAACTCTCGAAAAAGGTAATTTTACGGTGACGTGTGAAATCGATGAACTGATCGGGTACTACAAGATCGCCCCTGTGTATATCCTCCCTCAGGCTGCCGCATGCAGTTGTTGTGATTATATATTTGCATCCGCATTTTTTTAAGGCATAAATGTTTGCCCTGTTATTAACCTGTGTGGGAGGTATTGTATGGGAACGTCCGTGTCGGGAAATAATATATACTTCATTGTCACCTATCTTTCCATGTAAAACAGGGGATGAAGGTAATCCATAAGGAGTCTCAATTGTACTTTCAGTGGCCGATTTTAATATCTCCGGGTTATCAAGTCCGGAGCCTCCAATTATTCCTATGACGGTCATTTCAGTTTTTTAAGATACTCCATCAATACATTCACGGCTTCATCCATATCGTGACCGAATGTCAGGATACCTGCCCGGTCGCCGGCCATTATTATAATCCTCTTTTCAAATACCTCGGATTCACCGAAAAGCCTCAATATGTCCTGGGCAAGACCGATGGTGCCATAGTCCATCGAAGGATTTGTTGTGGGCAATTTATGTATTAATTCATTCCAGAGATCAATATTGTGAACATGTACCACAGCATTGGCGTCGCGGTCTGATAAATATATTGCTGCATGAGTGAGTGACTCCGATGAGGCCTTTAGCGGGCCCTGGCACTGAACTGCATTATCAGGTATGTTGAAAGAATTCACTTTTACATAGTGTCCAGGTTCGAGTTCAGGTATTTCGCCGGTCGCCGAACCGGTAATAATGAACTGATTTCCTCCCCGTATCCTCATACTAATATTCCCGAATCCCACTCCGTTTTCATAAGCACCTATCAGGTCCATATTAAACAATATTTCCCTCCAGTAATTTATTATTTCATACTGTTCGTCGGAGATAACCGGGCCGGACTGGTTCCAGTGACAATTAAATTTTACTACTCCATCCATTTTAAATTTTATTTATCTGAAAACATTTCTTTTATATCTTTTTTAGTGGCTTTACAGATTCCTTTTTCAGTAATCAGCCCGGTAACAAGTCTTGCCGGTGTTATGTCAAATCCGTAATTTGCCGCTGTTGCATCTTCCGGACAGATTCTTACTGTCCGTATCTCACCTCCCGATAATCCCGATATGTGTGTCACCTCTTCCTGGCTTCTTTCTTCTACAACTATCTCTTTAATACCGTCACTCATACTCAGATCTATCGATGATGACGGCAGGGCAGCATAGAAAGGAACCCTGTTGTCCTGCGCAGCCAGAGCTTTAAGATAAGTACCGATTTTATTTGCCACATCACCTCGTCCGGTCGTCCGGTCGCTTCCTACAAGAACAATATCGACCATTCCGTGTTGCATAAGGTGGCCTCCTGTATTGTCTGCAATGATTGTGAAAGGCACACCGTTTTGCCCGAGTTCCCAGGCCGTAAGACGGGCCCCCTGGTTGCGCGGACGTGTTTCATCAACCCATACGTGCACTTTTATACCTTTTTCGTGTGCCAGATATACCGGTGCTGTAGCAGTACCATAATCTATACATGCAAGCCATCCGGCATTACAATGTGTAAGTATGTTAACCGGTTCGCCATTTTTGCGGGAACTTATTTCTTCAAGGATCTTTAACCCGTGAACACCTATGCGTTTACAGCTGTCAATCTCCTTTTCACATATCTCCAGCGCTGTCTTCCTCGCCATGTCCTGCAATGATGCCAGAGCCAGATGATCCCGCGAAATCTTTTCCATTACATAATTAACAGCCCATGCCAGGTTAACAGCAGTGGGTCGGCATGAAACAAGATATCGGGCCGCATTAGAAAGATGGTCGTGTATGCTGGTAGCCTGGTTTATCTCGAGAGTAGCAAGGTACATGCCAAAGGCAGCCGTTGCCCCGATAAGAGGAGCTCCCCTTACAGTCATATCATCAATGGCGTTATAGATATCCTCTACAGAACGCAGCTCTTTTATTTCAAATAAGAAGGGAAGCTTCCGCTGATCAATGACCTTTACAACAGAAGGATCATTATCATCTAGCCAGATACTGTGATAATCCTTGTCTCCTGCCTTCATCTTTCAATAGTATGAATGACGTGGAAAAAATTTTAACTATCAAAATTAATAAATTACCATGGTAGGATGAAATTTACTATCGAAAAATGTGAATCGCCCGCATTGAATGATTATAGTTACACAAGCTTATTAATCACAAACCCTGTTGAAGCAAATAATCAAAAAGATAGACTACTGCTTGATTTCGGGGTGAAGCTTAATTAATAATACACTCACAGATGAGGGTATTACCTCCTGAATTCGTCGGGGCCGTGGCAGAAAATACACTTCGGAGTCGATTGCATTCCTGGATTTTATCAAAAGGAACAAGATCCGATTTTCGAATTATCGACCAAATAATTCGAAATATTTGATCTCATTTTTTTATTTATTATATTTGAAAGCAATTACAAAAAACAGCGAAAGGCCTGATATATGATTAATAAAGAGGAGTTTAGAGAAAAGATAATACTCTCTGCAGGACGTATTTTCAGTCATTATGGGTTTAAGAAAACAACCATGGAAGAGATAGCCAGATCGCTGAAAATGGGTAAGAGCTCTATTTATTATTATTACCAGAGCAAGGAGGATATCTTTGAAGCAGTTATCCTTTATGAGGCTAATATTCTTAGGAATGAGCTTACTACAGCGATCAAGGCTGTAGAATCACCTATTGATAAGATGAGGGATTATGTATTTGTAAGGATGAAGGCGTTCGAAAAACTTTCCAATTATTATAACGCAATTTTTGACAAGAATCTTGATCATTTTGAATTTGTGGAAAAGATCAGGGCGAAATACGACAGGGAAGAACTTGCCATTCTCCGGCTTATTATTTACGACGGTGCCAGGAAAAATGTTTTCAATGTGGAAAACAGTGAATACACAGCCATGGCCGTTCAGACCACCCTGAAAGGGCTTGAAGTGCCACTATTCTGGAAAAAGAAGGAAGATCATATCGAGCAGCGCCTTAATGCTATTCTCGATGTGTTGTTCTATGGCATTGTAAAGAAAAAATGATCACCTTTTTATAACAGCTCTCTTTTTCTTCTTAAGGCTGATTATCAGTCCGACAATACCCATCAGTACAAAAGGAATACTGAGCAGCTGCCCCATATTAAGTGCCATGTGTGTTTCAAATGCTACCTGTGGCTCTTTCACAAACTCAATAAAGAAACGGGCGGTAAATACGAGGATGCACAGGAGGCTGATAAGCAGTCCCTGGATATGTTCGCCTTTTTTTCTCCAGTAAATCCTGTAAAGTATAATGA
>JBJKPH010000141.1:0-4355 GCA_046706585.1 Bacteroidales bacterium
TTCGACTGGACCTGTGAATGTTTCACCGGTAATAGGATTTACAGGCAACTGGCCGGAAACATAGATTATATCTTTGAATATAACAGCCTGTGAATAATGACCTCCGGGTTCAGGGGCATTGGGAGTGTTGAACTTCCTTATTCTATTGTCCTGTGATCCCATTTCCTTTACTCCCTTCTGATATTTGCACCGAGAGCGTTAAGCCTCTCATCAATACGTTCGTAACCCCTGTCGATCTGTTCGATATTATGGATAATACTCTGTCCCTCGGCTGACATTGCGGCAATAAGAAGTGCAACCCCTGCACGAATGTCAGGCGATATCATCGTTGTTCCCCTGAGCTTTATCTTCCTGTCGTGTCCAATTACTGTAGCCCTGTGAGGATCGCATAGTATTATCTGAGCTCCCATGTCGATCAGTTTATCGACAAAGAAGAGCCTGCTTTCGAACATCTTCTGATGTATAAGCACCGATCCCCTTGCCTGTGTTGCCGTAACCAGGAACACACTCAGCAGGTCGGGAGTAAGTCCGGGCCAGATGGCATCGGAGATAGTCATTATCGAACCGTCGATATATGATTCGATCTGGTATGTCGACTGTTCGGGAATATGAATATCGTCATCCCTGTGCTCTACTGTTATTCCCAGTCTCCTGAATGATTCGGGTATTAACCCCAGGTTCCCGTACGAGACATTTTTTATTGTAAGTTCAGATCCTGTCAGGGCAGCCATGCCAATGAATGATCCGGTTTCGATCATGTCGGGGAGAACAGAGTGTGTTGCTCCCGATAGCGATCCTACTCCGCTTATATACAGAAGGTTTGATCCTATACCGGTTATTCTGGCCCCCATTTTTACAAGCATATGACATAATTGCTGTATATAGGGTTCGCAGGCTGCATTATAAATTGTTGTATCACCTTCAGCCAGAACAGCAGCCATAATGATGTTTGCTGTTCCTGTTACGGAAGCCTCATCGAGGTGCATGTATGCCCCTTTAAGTTTCGTAGCCATTACGCTGTACAGGTAATTTTCAGGATCGTATTCGAATTTGGCTCCAAGCCTTGCGAACCCGTCGAAATGGGTATCCATCCTGCGACGGCCTATCTTATCGCCACCGGGCTTTGGTATGCTTGCTTTGCCAAATCGTGCAAGCATTGGTCCCAGGATCATTACAGAACCTCTCAGGGCCGAGCTTTGCTGAATATAGTTCGGTGTGTTAAGGTAGTCAGGATCAACCGAATCGGCAATAAAAGTGTAGTTACCCTTACCCGAATGAGTTACCTTTACCCCCATGTCGGAGAGCAATTCTATAAGCTTATTGACATCGCTTATATCGGGTATATTGCTGATAGTAACAGGTTCGGAAGTGAGCAATGCCGCACTGATAACCTGGAGTGCCTCATTTTTAGCCCCCTGGGGTTCAATACTGCCATGCAGTCTGCACCCTCCCTCAATAATAAATGTACTCATAGGCAACTCCGGTTAGTGTTTCCCCTGGTACTTTCTTGGTCTCTTTTGCTGCTTCTGTTGCTGAGGTTTCTTTTTCTTCGGACCAAGCAGGTCTTTTGCTTCCATCAGCTTGAATCCTTCAGGAAGGGAGAGCTTCTTACCCGACAATTCGTGCAGGTCCTTGCCTATTATATCATCCGTTACCTGTCCCCTGTTCCATGTGATCGATGCCTTTTTCATCTGGTTTGCTATAAGCATCAGCAGGTATTCCCTCTTTTCACCGGCATCCATTTTTGTTGCCTCATCGATCATCATTTCAATGATCCTTCCGTAGTGAAGATATTTTACTTCACCATGCTTATAAGCAACCCTCCCGGGCCTTGCAAGCAGTTTCTCCTTTTCAGGCTTTGGGTAAGGAGATTCTATATCAAGCTCAAAGTCTGCTATAATAGCCAGATGGTCCCACAGTTTATGATTGACATCCGCTGTGTCCCTCAGATTGGGATTGAGGTTACCCATAATATGGATTACTGATCTTGCCGCCCTGTTCTTCTCCTCCGGGTCCTTTATGGTCTTGATATGATCGACCATTTTCTGGACATTCCTTCCGTATTCAGGCAGGTTCATCCTTTTTCGCTGGGTATTGTAATCGAAATTTGTCATCATTTATTTTTTTACAAATCTAATAAAAATATTATTGTGGCATTTAACCAAATCACGACCAATATACTTGCACAATGAAATTACTATATTTGAAAAAATCTAAAACCTGATCGCATGAAATCATTTCTGTTTGCCCTGATGATCATTTCCGTGCGTTGCCTTATCGCGTCTGACGGATATCCTGTGAATAACAATATTAATATTACAAAGTATGAGTTTTCGATATTCATCTCCGACACCAGTGATATGATTAGGGGGGAGGCTCTCATCAGGATGATCCATACCGGTCCGGCGAAGGTGATCAGGCTCGACCTGACCGGCATCAACGATGAGGGGAAGGGAATGGTTGTTAAAGATGTTCAACTGGATGATCACGAAGTGAGGTGGACACACAGTGACAATGTATTGCTTATAACACCTGATGTGGAGAAAGGTGAAGGATCGACTTCAAGGGTGACAGTTAAATACTCGGGGATACCTGTCGACGGATTGATCATCTCAAAGAGCAGGTATGGCGAAAGGACATTTTTTGCAGACAACTGGCCTGACCGTGCAAGGAACTGGATACCATGTGTCGATCATCCTTCAGACAAGGCCCCGGTCGATTTCATAGTATATGCTCCTGATAATTATATGGTAGTATCAAATGGTTACAAGGTTGAGGAGAGCATGATGCCTGACGGCATTAAGATTACTCACTGGCGTGAGGATGTGAGTATTTCAACAAAGGTTATGGTTATTGGTGTTGCAAGGTTTGCATCACGGCTTTCAGCCCGGGCCGGTTTTACGGATATCTGGACCTATGTGTATCCCGAAGACAGGGAAAACGGATTTAATGATTATTCGGTGGCTGTAAAGCCTTTTACTTTTTATTCAGAGGTAATTGGCCCCTATTCGTATGAAAAACTGGCAAATGTGGAGTCGAAAACCATTTTCGGAGGAATGGAGAATGCCGGTTGCATTTTTTATTCTGAGCGCAGTGTTACAGGTAAGGGGACGGCTGAAAACCTGATGGCCCATGAGATCGCTCACCAGTGGTTCGGTAATTCGGTTACCGAACGCGACTGGCACCATATATGGCTCAGCGAGGGGTTCGCCACCTATTTTACCGCTTATTACCTGGAGCAGACATATGGTCATGAGAAGATGGTATCACAAATGGAGCAGGCAAGGAGCCGGGTCATCAGGTTTATCGGGCAAAATCCATCTCCGGTTGTTGACACAACCATAACAAACCTGATGGACCTGCTGAGTGCAAATTCTTACCAGAGAGGTGCATGGGTGCTTTATATGTTGCGCAATGAACTGGGTGATGATGTGTTTATGAACGGTATAAGAACCTTTTATAACAGGTACAGGAACCAGACAGCTTTGACCAGTGATCTGCAGGAAACAATGGAGGAGATATCAGGCAGGGATCTTGATAAATTCTTTTACCAGTGGCTTTACGTAGCTGACATTCCCGATCTTGAGTTTTCCTGGAGCTATAATTCCCGAAGGAATGAAGTATCGGTATCGGTCAGCCAGGAACAGGATGGATATGTCTTTTCATTTCCTCTGGAAATAGAGATATCAGCCGGGGAAGAATCAGATATTGAAACGGTAAGGATGAGCAGCGCAAAAGAGACCTTTACTTTCAGGACTGGCAGTAAACCTGATGACGTTAAAATTGATCCGGGAGTAAAACTGCTGTACAGGTAGCAGCGATAAATTAGTTTTTCACTTTGTTGCGGACTTTGATAAATTTCACATTACGGAATCGCAGGCCGCTCATCTCATCATCAACAGATACCTGCCTGACGGGTTCAAAACCGCATGCCTTAAGCTGATCCCAGCCGTGATCCCTTGATAGTTCGGGGTTATTATTCTTTGACGACTTGCGCGGATAGATAAACCACAACACACCATCTTCGGCGAGGTTATGTATCACCCCGGGTGCCGATTCAGCAACTTCGGAAACTGTGGTGGCAAAAACCAGTATAAAACCATACAGATACTTCGGCTCGATATTAGTATCGATCAATATTTCCGGTTTTGCCTTCCCTATCCTGTTAATGAATTCTTTCCTGCCGTTCAGGATGCATATCCTGGGATCATTCTTATAGTTGAGTTTAATAAGGAGGTTATCCATAGTCAGCCGCCATTAAAGCGATGCAAAATTACAAAATCTCTTATATATGCATACAGATTGTTGGCTATTTTACCAAAAGCACTTAACTTTGTCATGATTCGAAGAAATGG
>JBJKPH010000142.1:0-9948 GCA_046706585.1 Bacteroidales bacterium
AGCATATCTCAAAGCCTGCTATTATATGCGATAAAATACCCCGGTCTGAAAATGAGAGTACGTTTTTCCCCTGTACCTCATCACATGCTTTTATACACCTGAAGCATTTGATGCATTTTGCTGCGTCATATGTAAGTACGGGTGATGTACTGTCGCTGCCTTGTCCCAGTTCGTTGCATATGTTCGGGAATTTCCTTTTCGCCGGGTCTGACAGGTCATACTTCTCTGCCAGCATACGCAGTTCATCGGTATATGTGGAATCAAATTCATCATTATGTTCAGCCAGAAGGTAGTCTATGGTATGCCTGCGTATCTCTTCAAGTTCATCATCAAAAGCCGTCACCGTCATTCCGCCTGTCACCTGTACCGAGCATGCCATCGCCAAACCCTTTTGTCCCCCGATCTTTGTGACACATAGGCGGCATGCACCCGTGGGTGTCAGCTTCTTATGGTAGCACAGACCAGGAATATCAATGCCGTTTTCGCGGGCAGTCTGCAACAGATTGGCACCTTTTTCAGCCTTTATTTCCTTTCCGTCTATTTTTATTGTCACCATTTCACTCATAGTGATAGTCTATTATTTCAGAAGAGGTCGGAGAAGTATCTTTTAAGGCTTCTAAGTGGCAGCACCGGTGACTGGCCAAGCGGGCAAAGAGATGTTTTTGCCATATATTCCGCTTCTTCCAGGAGTGCATCCAGTCCCTGGCCTTTTATATATTTCCCCTGGTCCATCGCCCTTTTGATCATCAACAGTTGCTTCATACCTATCCTGCATGGCACACACTTTCCACATGATTCATGTTTAAAAAATTCGATAATGGAAAGTGTTATTGCCGGTATCGATTTATCATTAGAGATTACCATAACAGCTCCTGATCCGAGCACAGCCCCTTTTTCTTTAAGAGAGTCGTATCCCATTGGAGTATCGAGTACTGTTTCATCAACAAATGTCCCGGCTGCTCCTCCCAGTAATATTCCCTGAAGTTCCTTTCCTGGTTTCATGCCACCTGCGAGGTCGAATATAAGTTGCCGTAGCGTAATCCCCATTTCAACTTCATAATAGCCGGGTTTAACCACATCGCCACTAACAGTGAAGATCTTTGTTCCCGGTGAATCGGAAGAACCGAGGTTCAGGTACCAATCGCTCCCGTTTTCAATAATCGTCGGTATAGTAGCCAGTGTTTCAACGTTGTTCACAAGTGTCGGGAAGCCAAAAAGGCCTTTCTCTGCCGGGAAAGGAGGTTTTATTCTGGGGTATCCCCTTTTTCCCTCAAGTGATTCCAGAAGTGTCAGTTCTTCTCCGCAAAGATATGAACCTGCACCCAGGCGAACTTCAATATCGATAGAGATGCCCGATCCAAGGATGTTTTCTCCCAGGTAACCCTCCTGTTTTGCTGCCACTATTGCCTTTTCAATATTTCCTGCTGAGCGATAGTATTCGCCACGGACATAAACATAAGCTTTCGATGCGCCTATCGCATATGCGGCAATTGCCATCCCTTCTATAAGCAAGTGAGGATCTTTCTCCATTATGATCCTGTCCTTGAATGTTCCGGGCTCTCCTTCATCTGCATTGCAGACAAGGAATTTCTGATCGCATCTAAGACACGATTCGCTGGTAAACTTCTCCTTCAGTCCGGCTGAGAAGCCTGCTCCTCCCCTGCCTCTAAGGCTTGATCTGACCATCTCGTCAATCACTTCTGTCTGGCTCATCCTCAATGCCTTACCAAGGGCGCCATAACCACCGCGATCAGTATAATCACTGATGTTCAGGGGATTAATCCTGTCACAGTTCTTTAGTGTTATCCGTCGTTCAGAAATCACCTTATCTGGTTTTATAATGATCCAATATCCTTGATATTCTTTCCACGCTAAGATGGGTATGGACATCCTCATTTACCATCATAGTAGGAGATCCGCTGCACTGGCCCAGGCATTCCGTGAGTTCAAGGGTAAACCTGCCATCAGTCGTTGTTCCGCCGAATCCTATATCAAGTAATCGTTTCAGTTCGGCAATTACTTCTTCCGAACCCTGCATGTTGCACACAGGTGAATTGCACACCCTGATAATAAATCGTCCCCTGGGCACAAGGCTGTACATCGAATAATATGTAGCCACCCCGTAAACATGACTGAGGGTAGTATTCAGGAAATCTGCTACAGCCCTCAGGTCATCGTTGCTTAAATAATGTTCAGGATTATTATTCTGCAGTTCATGCAGTATCACCAGGATATTATCATGGCTGGGAGAAAACTTATTCAGTATATCCTTCCTGTTCATAAATTCACCTGTTTATTAGGTATTCAGGTAACCTCCTTTTCGTTGAACTTTTCAACTTTTATGGCACACACTTTCGTTTCCGGTATTTTTGATACAGGATCAACAGCACAAATAGTCAGTTCATTTGTTGGTGTTTCATGGAAATGGAAAGTAAGAGAAGCAACACCTTTGGGGCATATTGCATTTACATCAACTTTCACTTTTACTCTTCCCCTTCTGGAATGGACATTTACTATATCACCGTTGCACACGCCCATCTGTTCGGCGTCCCACGGGTTTACCCTGAGTAATTCCTCTCCGTTAAGGTTATCCAGTCCTTCCACCCTGCGGGTCATTGTAGCAGTATGGTAATGGAACAGACTTCTGTCTGTCGTAAGGAGTAACGGATATTCTTTATCGGGCAGTTCCACTGAAGCCTTGTAAATAAGCGGTATCAGTCTGCCTTTTCCCGAAGGTCTGGAAAATCGTGTTGTATGAAGGAATTTTGTTCCCATATGCTCCTTATCAGGGCAGGGCCACTGTATACCCTCATTTTCTATCCTGCTGAAAGTGATACCTCCATAGATGGGCGTTAGCATGTTTATCTCATCCAGTACTTCAGAGGTATTATTGAAACTGAAACCACCGGCCCCCATACGTTGAGCTATCTGGCAGGCAATCCACCAGTCGTCTCTTGCTTCACCAGGAGGATCGATTGCTTTTCGCACCCTTTGTACACGTCTTTCAGTATTTGTAAACGTACCGTTCTTCTCAGCAAAAGATGTTGCCGGCAATACCACATCGGCATATCTTGCTGTCTCGGTCAAAAAGATATCCTGCACAACAAAAAAGTCAAGCTTGCTGAGGGATTTCTTTACATGGTTGGCATCAGCTTCACTGAGTATTGGGTTTTCGCCAACCTGGTAGAGGGCTTTTATCTGACCTTTCTCTATCTGGTCGAAGATCTCGGTATGCGTAATGCCCTCTTTTGCATCAAGAGTCACACCCCAGGCCTTTTCAAACTTTTCTCTTATATCGGTCTTAGTAACATTCTGGTAACCCGGGTATACGTTCGGCAATCCTCCCATATCACAAGCACCCTGCACGTTGTTCTGACCCCTGAGTGGATTAACACCTGAAGATGCCTTTCCCATATTTCCGGTCAGTAAAGAGATATTACTTACTGCCAGTACATTATCTGTGCCATGGCTGTGCTGGGTTATTCCCATGGCATACACTAATGAAGAAGGTTTGTTCTCAGCATAAAGCCTGGCGGCTTCAGCAATCTTCCCGGCAGGCACTCCGGTAATTCTTTCTGTTGTTTCGAGATCATATTCATTAAGTGATTCCCTGAATTCATCAAAATTCTCGCATCTCTCTTCGATGAACTTCATATCCTGGAGTCCTTCGTCGACGATCACTTTCATCATTCCCATCAACAGCACAACATCAGTTCCAGGATATTGCTGAAGATGAATATCAGCTATACGGCAAAGGTCAATCACTTTGGGATTTGCGACAATTATTTTCGCACCTTTTCGCTTTGCCTCTTTAATATGGAGACCTATGATAGGATGTGCGGCTGTAGTGTTCGATCCTATAGAGAATATTGTTTTTGCATCAGAAAACTCATCTATGGAGTTTGTCATTGCACCACTTCCGAGGCTTTGCACCAGACCCGATACGGTTGGAGCATGACAGAGCCTTGCGCAGTGGTCAATGTTGTTTGTTCCCATTACCGCACGGGTAAACTTCTGGATAACATAGTTATCCTCGTTTGTTATCTTGGCTGAGCTCAGTGCAGCAAATTTACCGTCTTTTGCCGCTGAAAATTTCTTTGCTATAAGGTCCAGAGCCTCATCCCACTCACATTCCACAAATTTACCATCCTTTTTAAGCAGTGGTTTAGTAAGCCTGTCGGGGTGATTAACAAAACTGTATCCGAACCTACCCTTGACACAAAGCCTTCCTTTATTAACAATGCTGTCCCTGTCTCCACGTGCACTAACTACCTTGTTATCCCGTACACCAAGGAAGATATTACATCCCACGCCACAATAAACACATACTGTTTTAACTTCACGTGCTGGTATTCTTGTATCTTTTACCGATAGTGCTCCAACCGGGCACCTGACAACACATTCACCGCATGATTCGCATACCGAATCCTTAATGGGCCTGCCGCCAAAAGTACTCACAACAGTATGTGACCCCCGGTAGCCGTAATCGAGTGCATTTACGCCCTGTATCTCATCACATGTACGTATACAAATACCGCACATTATGCATTTATCATGGTCGAGTGAAAAGAATGGGTTTGAATCATCAATCATGTTCTTAGGCTCAGTCCGTCTCATCCTGTTGATTCTCTCAGCATCGACTCCAACATAGGCTGTTACTTCCTGTAGCTTGCACATGTTATTCTTCGTACATGTTGTGCAGTCCTGTTTATGGTTAATATGGATCAGTTCGAGTGTTGCCTGTCTGATAAGTGATATATCTTTTGAATCGGTACGAACCACCATTCCTTCTTCGACCGGTGTCTTGCATGAGATTACCTGACCTCTCCTTCCCTCAACCTCCACCATACACATCCTGCAGTTCCCGGCCGGCACAAGATCGGGATGGTGGCACAGGTTCGGGATATATATATCGTTTTCGAGTGCAGCTTCAAGGATGGTTTTTCCCTCACTGGTTGAAACTACCAATCCGTCAATTTTTATTTCCACTTTTGCCATTGCTTATCCCTCCGTTACTTTGTTCCCGGGATATACCTCAATAGCACTGAACCTGTCGGGACATTTCTCGAGGCACATTCCACATTTAATACATTCTTCCTGGTCAATAATATGTATCTCTTTGGGCTTCCCGCTTATAGCTCCGGTAGGGCACGCTTTGAAGCATATATGGCAACCGGTGCATTTATCGGGAAGAATATCATAATATTTCAGTGCACGACACACTTTAGCCCGGCATTTCTTATCGACCACATGCTCGATATATTCATCCCTGAAATACCTCAATGTTGTAAGCACCGGGTTTGGAGCTGTCTGACCCAGACCGCACAATGAGCCTTTCATGATCCCTTTTCCCAGTTCCTCAAGAAGTTCCAGGTCATCAGGAGATCCTTTCCCGTCGACTATATCTTCAAGTATATTGAGCAATTGTTTTGTACCCAGTCTGCAGGGTGCACATTCTCCACACGATTCCTTGTGTGCAAAATCTATGAAATATCTTGCCACATCGACCATGCATGTATCCTCATCCATAACTACAAGACCTCCTGAACCCATGATCGTTCCCGCCTCGGCCAAAGAATCATAATCGACAGGTATATCCATTTTCTCAGCAGGAACACAACCACCAGAAGGCCCACCTGTTTGTACAGCCTTAAGCTTTTTATTGTTTGCCACGCCCCCGCCGATATCATAAATGATCTCTTTCAGTGTGGTTCCCAGGGGTACTTCTATCAATCCGGTATTCTTTACTTTTCCCACCAGGGCAAAGGTCTTCGTTCCCTTGCTTTTCTCCGTTCCATACCTGGCAAACCATTCGGGATCATTCTGGAATATCCTTGAGACAGATGCCAGGGTCTCGACGTTATTAATTATTGTTGGTTTCCCCCACAACCCCGACACAGCAGGGAAAGGTGGCCTGGGCCTGGGCATCCCCCGTGCTCCTTCTATAGAAGCTATCAGTGCCGTCTCCTCTCCGCACACGAATGCTCCTGCCCCCTCTTTTACTTTCAGATGGAAGCTGAAGCCACTACCGAGTATGTCGTCTCCAAGTAAACCTGCTTCATCAGCCTGGTCAATTGCCATACGCAGCCTTTCAAGTGCAAGAGGGTATTCAGCCCTGCAATAAATAATTCCTGTTGCAGCACCTATTGCGTAACCGGCAATGATCATTCCTTCGAGTAATGAATGAGGATCGCCTTCAAGAAGCGACCTGTTCATGAATGCCCCGGGATCGCCCTCATCAGCGTTGCATACAAGATACTTTATATCATTATCCTCATCCTTTGCGAATTGCCATTTTCTCCAGGTCGGGAATCCTGCTCCTCCCCTTCCCCTCAGACCGGATGATCTGATATCGTCTATTACTTCCTGAGGAGTCTTACCAAGAGCCTTTTTCAATCCTGAATATCCTTTGTTGGCAAAATAATGATCAAGATCCCTGGGATCTATCAACCCACAGTTATTCAGTACAAGCCGCTTCTGGGGTTTAAGAACCGGAATGTCGAACAAAGGCTGCAGATCAGTAGTATTCCCGTTTGGGATCACACCGATAATATTCCCGGTTACGATGTTACCCTCAATAAGGTAACTTTTTACAAGGCTGACCGCATCTTCTGTGGTGACGTTACCGTAAAATATCAACGGATGACCGGGTTTATACACTCCGACAATAGGTTCCATATAGCACATTCCTATGCAACCTGTTTCCCGTATATTGTAGTTTATTCCTGCCTCCGGCAGTTCTTCATTAAGGGCATCAATAACTGCTGTGGCTCCAGCTGAGCGTCCGCATGTGGCATTACCTACCATAAAGAGCGGTTCTGGACCATGCATAAGATGATCCCATTCTGCTGCAGCATCCTTTATCTGTTTAGCTAAATCCATGTTTTATTTATTGTTCCTGGCTCCAAAGATCTTCTCTACTTTCTGAGGAGTGAGATTGGCTTCAACCTTTCCATTTACCATAATGCATGG
The DNA here is from genome assembly GCA_046706585.1 of Bacteroidales bacterium. Classification (GTDB taxonomy): domain Bacteria; phylum Bacteroidota; class Bacteroidia; order Bacteroidales; family VadinHA17; genus JBJKPH01. Next base: position 6,973 of record JBJKPH010000142.1, read on the forward strand.
TGCCAGGCTGCAGGCACCAATGCAGGCAACATTCTCAATAGAATACTTCAGGTCCTCTGATGTTTCACCTACTGAAATTCCGACCTGTTTTTCCACTTCCTCCTGAATACGCGGAGCACCCTTTACATGACAGGCAGTGCCCCTGCATAGCATAATATGCTGCTCTCCTTTGGGCTTGAACCTGAACTGTGCATAAAATGTTGCCACCCCGTATACCTTGCTTGCGGGGACCCTTGTAAAACCGGCAATTTCCTTCATTGCCTCCTCAGAAAGATATCCATTAACACTCTGTACTTTTTGCAGAATGGGGATCAACTCCTCCTCCTTTCCTTTGAATGCTCCGAATACTTCGCTTAGGTTCTTTTCCATATACTGACTTTTATTTATCCTGCCTGACTTTTCTTTTCATAAGATCCTTTTTGCAGAGAATCAAGATCACCGGGCGTATTGATATTGGCAAAAATTTCTTTAGTAAATCCCATTTCCAATGGGTTAAAATAATCAACTTCGGTGAGAATAAGAAAATCTTTGATGGCTAACTTTCCTGATGTGGAAAGAAATTTTTCCAGCCTGTCAATGATTTTTGTGCTGTAGATCGCGTGCAGGGGCTCATCAAAATTGTCTGCCGAAGGTATCAGCACCTCAGCGTCAGATGCTTCATAGAGTTCAACCTGCTTTGTGACCAGTCCGGGTGAAAGCAGCGGCATATCACTTGCCAGGATGAATACTGCATCATCAACCGAGTTTTTAAGTGCGGCATGGATCCCTCCAAGCGGACCGGTTTTTTTGAAATGATCTGGAATTATCCTGAAGCCCTCATATGACCTGAAAGCATCCTGGTCGTTGGCAATTATTATCGTCTCGTTAAATAAAGGTTCGATTATCTCAAGAATATGCCCGAGGATTGATTTTCCTTCTATTTCAAGATTTGCCTTCACCTTCCCATGGAACCTTCTATTCTCCCCTCCCGCCAGGATTGCAGCAGTCATACTGAATCTTTTCTTCACATCTTTATTCATAACCGCAGGGCTATTGGGGAAAGTTATAAAAAGGTCGCGATTTCCCTTGATCGTTGGTCGGGATTTCCCTTTGCCGTTGGTCGGGATTTGAAATCTCGACCATTACGGCTAATAAGTTGATTGCGACTTATTTTAGAACAATCCTGTAATATTTCCCTGTTCGTCAATGTCAATCTTTTCTGCTGCTGGTGATGACGGCAGACCGGGCATACGCATAATATTACCGGCTATCGGCACAATAAAGCCTGCGCCCGAAGAGAGTTCAACCTCACGTATCGAAATGTTGAATCCTCTTGGGCGACCTTTTAACTTATCATTATCTGACAATGATTTCTGGGTTTTTGCAATACAGACTGCCAGATCACCCAATCCAAGTTCTTCAATTTTCTGAAGCTGCTTCTTCGATTTTAACGAAAACTCAACACCATCGGCTCCATATATCTTTTTGGAAATTGTTTCGATCTTATCGGCATAGCTTTCCTTGATATCATAAAGCACCCTGAATTTGTTCTCCGGATCCTCAACGGCAGCAATAACCTTTTCTGCAAGGTCAAGTGCTCCCTCTCCGCCACGTGCCCACGAATCGTTCAGTGCTACTGTCACACCCAGCTCCTGGCAATGCTTTGTAATCATATCCACTTCGGCATCGGTATCTGAAGAAAACTTATTAATACCAACTATTGGCTTAAGGCCGAACATCTTCATATTCTCAATGTGCTTATCGAGGTTCTCCAATCCGCTTTCAAGTGCTTTAAGATCTTCGTTCTGCAATTCGGCAAGTTTTGCTCCACCATGATATTTTAATGCCCTTATGGTTGCTACCAGAACAACTGTTTTGGGTGAAAGACCTGCAAACCTGCACTTGATATCGAAGAATTTTTCAGCTCCCAGATCACTTGCAAAACCTGCCTCCGTAACAACGTAATCGCTGAGCGACAGCCCCATCTTGGTTGCAAGGATGGTGTTTGTTCCCTGTGCAATATTTGCAAATGGTCCGCCATGGATTATAGCCGGTGTATTTTCAAGTGTCTGTACCAGATTTGGCTTAATAGCATCCTTTAAAAGCACTGCCATTGCGCCTTCTGCTTTAAGATCGCGTGCAAATACAGGCTTCTTATCAAATGTATATCCCACAAAGATATTACCAAGCCGGCGCTTTAGGTCTTCACGTCCGGTTGCCATACACAGAATTGCCATTACCTCTGAAGCTGCGGTAATATTGAAACCTGTCTCCCGCGGTACACCCTCGGTAGTTCCTCCCAGACCAATGACTATCTTCCTGAGAGCCCTTTCATTCATATCCATCACTCTCTTCCATTCAACTGTCCTGGGGTCTATACCAAGACTGGCCGATTGCTGCTGAAGATTATTATCGATAAGTGCAGCAAGCAGGTTGTGTGCTTTTTCAACAGCCGAGATATCACCTGTAAAATGAAGGTTAATATCTTCCATCGGAACTACCTGGGAATATCCACCCCCGGCAGCACCACCTTTTATGCCAAATACAGGGCCCAGTGAAGGTTCTCTCAGAACAACCGTGGTCTTTGTTCCAAGTTTATTCATTGCCTGTGCCAGACCAATGGATGTTGTTGTTTTGCCTTCCCCTGCAGGCGTAGGTGTTATAGCGGTTACCAGGATCAGTCTTGATTTTTTGATCTTTTCCTCGTCGATCAGCTCAAGTGGAAGCTTTGCTTTGTATTTACCGTAGAATTCAAGTTTATCTTCAGGTATCCCGAGTTTGGAAGCAATCTCAGCCACATGATTCATACTGGCCGCCTGGGCGATTTCAATGTCTGATTTCATAATCGATTTATTCTTAATAGTTAATTTATTAGTTTTATCACGGTGTTATGTTCAGAGTTAACCGGGTACTTTAAAAAAGCACCCTATACTTTCCAGATAATTTTGAAGCCATTAAATTAGAAAAAAAAATGGAATGTTGAATGATGGTATTTGT
>JBJKPH010000143.1:0-2303 GCA_046706585.1 Bacteroidales bacterium
ATTAACAGTGTGGTTGTAATTAAACGATCTCAGAATATTCTGGTAAACAGAAAAAAAGATCTTGAGGATGCCTATGCCAGGTCGGTAAAGTACCATGAAAGTATTATTGCAACCAGAAACAATAAAAACATTTTCTTTAATATCATTACCGACAGACTATCACTGCCATTTTTTTCACTATGCAACAACATCTCGGATCTTACCGGAAATTTAGAAGAAAACATCAACAGGACAAAATACCTGAAGGATATAAAAAATATTCAGTCACTGGCTGTATCTGTTGAGAAGAAACTGAAGAGAATACTCCTGTGGTCAAAACTGCAGAGAAAGAAATACTCGGTAGATCCTGAGAGTATCAACCTAAGCGATTACCTGCACGAACTTCTTCCCGAAATACTTGCAATTTCGGTAAAAAGAGAAATAAAAGTAAGATTTGATATACCCGGTGACCTGAATATCAGGTTCGACCGGCATTCACTTTCAACGATTGTTAAGATTCTTATTGAAAATGGTGTTGAAAAGTCAGACCCCCGGTCAGAAATTATCCTGAGGGCTCACAGGGCAAACCAGGGGACAATCCTTTCAGTGACAGATTTCGGTACAGGTGTGCCGCCGAATATTGTGGATAATATATTTGATATAAGTATAAAAAAAGAGACATACGCTGAAAACAACCTCGGCCTAGGGCTTATTATTGCCAGACATCTGGCTGAGCTTAATAATGCAATAATAAGTTTCGAGGGGAACTCCAAAAAGGGAACAACTTTTTACATTCATATTAAGTAATCATGGCTGAAAAGAAAATATCATTCAACGAAGCCGTCGGTGAGCTTGAGAAAATACTTGACCGCATAGAAACCGGTGATATTGATGTTGACGAACTCGCCGGGAAGGTACGAAGAGCATCTGCTCTAATAGAGATATGCCGGAATAAACTCAGGGATACTGAAAATGAGATTGAAGGAATACTAAAGGAACTGGAATAAATAAGAAAATCAGGACTTTTGCCCTGATTCTCCCTAATTCTCCTAAACCTAAATCCCAGAAAACAAACTACTGTTGTGCTGGTAATACCTTCTGAAACTTAAACGTATCAAAGGTACGAATTGTTGCAAATCAGCCCGCCTATTTTATAGAATTTAACGTTTTTTTAATATATCTTATTTTTCAACACCCAGAACATCCTTGATAGCCTTCTCAAAAGAATCCTTGGGTAATGCTCCCATAGCCATCTGCGGTTGTGCATTCAGAGGCACAAATAGCAGTGATGGAATACTCCTTATTCCAAATACACCTGCAAGTTCCTGCTCGGCTTCTGTATCAATCTTGTATATATTGAGTTTGTCACCATACTCTTTCGAAAGCTCTTCCAGTACAGGAGCCACCATCTTACATGGAGCACACCAATCGGCATAAAAATCTATAAGACAAGGTTTTTCGCCTTCAAATTTCCAATCCTTGTTCTGCTCGTAATTAAATACTTTCTCAATAAAGGTCTCTTTTGTCAAATGCTCTACCATAATATATTGCTTTTAATTAATATTTTATCTCCTTCAGTTATTCTTCCCCCATAACGTCAAATTATATACCGTTGTTCATAAATGATCATTTTAAGCATAATTTAAGCTATAAATTGTAATTTTGTCATGAATTAAACACAAATCGTCATATTTATATATGAAGAAATGTCTATATGACAATATTTTTGATGCCATTTCCAGGATATTGGATGCTAATGGCATTAAAGGATTTGTTGTGGGTGGTTATGTCAGGGACTGTATCCTTGGCAGGGAATACGAAAGGAAAGATATTGATATAGTTGTCGACGGAAACGGGATTGATACTGCCAGAAAAGTTGCGAATGGATTGAAACCCGGCACTAAAGTAACTGTATACAAAACCTTTGGCACTGCCATGTTCAGGTACAAGGGTCATGAAATTGAGTTTGTAGGTGCAAGAAAGGAGTCATACAGCACCAATTCGCGAAAACCCGAAGTAAATCCGGGTACGATCAGGGATGACCAGGAGAGACGTGACTTTACGATAAATGCACTGGCCATTGGATTGAATTCAGAAAATTATGGAGAGCTGATAGATCCATTCAATGGATTAAAGGATATTGACAGCCGGATAATCAGAACCCCTCTTGATCCTGACAGAACCTTTTCTGATGATCCTCTGCGTATGATGCGTGCAGTAAGGTTTGCCACACAGCTTGGTTTTACAATCCATCCCGGCACATTCGATTCAATAAGCAGAAACTGCGAGCGATTGCGAATAGTATCCATGGAAAGGATAACAAA
>JBJKPH010000144.1:0-2035 GCA_046706585.1 Bacteroidales bacterium
CCACAACAGGGTCAGGTCAGCAGCCACAACAGGTTAAACCAGACCAGGGCACACAGGCGAGGCCAAATAACCAGTCACAGAAAAGAAGGGGGAGAAGGCCCCGGACCTGGAATGATGATAACCGCCAGAAGCAGACACAAAGGCAACTCACTATCAGCGACGATAAAGAGGGTGTTGAAAAAGCACAGGAAAACTTCGATTATCCCAAGGGAGAAAAGCTTCCTGCTGATTCAAATAAGGAAACGGGCGTAACCAGGCCCCACCGTGAGGAAACGGTTAAGGCCCCGGTACCCGAAAAGGCAGAATTTGTACCGCGTGAAAAGTACGTCCAGAGAAATGAGCAACCCAGGGAAGAAAAACCTGAAACGGAAAAAGCATATGATTTTGAGGGCATCATAACAAACACAGGAGTACTTGAAATAATGCCCGACGGGTACGGCTTCCTCAGATCAGCCGACTATAACTTCCTTAACTCACCTGATGATATCTATGTCTCACAGTCACAGATCAAACTTTTCGGCCTAAAAACCGGAGATACTGTGAAAGGAACTATCAGGCCGCCGAAAGAGGGCGAAAAATATTTCCCGCTTATCAAGGTGATTGAAATTAACGGCAGAAATCCCGATTTTATCAGGGACAGGGTTCCGTTCGATTACCTTACACCACTATTCCCCGAAGAGAAATTCACCCTCTGCTCAACCGGAGAAGGTACTATATCAGTAAGGGTGGTGGATATGTTCTCACCCATTGGTAAAGGTCAGCGTGGTCTCATCGTTGCACAGCCAAAAACAGGAAAGACAATCCTCCTGCAGGAGATAGCCAATGCAATTGCCAAGCACCATCCTGAAGTATACCTCGTAATTCTGCTTATCGATGAACGACCCGAAGAGGTTACCGATATGGCACGAAGCGTTAATGCAGAGGTTGTAGCCTCAACATTCGACGAACCAGCCGAAAGACATGTAAGAGTGGCCAATATAGTACTCGAAAAGGCCAAGAGAATGGTAGAATGCGGACATGATGTGGTAATTCTGCTTGACTCCATTACCAGGCTCGCCAGGGCATTTAACACAATAGCCCCGGCTTCAGGGAAAGTCCTTTCGGGTGGTGTCGACTCCAATGCACTCCACAAGCCAAAAAGGTTTTTCGGTGCAGCAAGGAATATAGAAAATGGCGGATCACTGACAATACTGGCAACAGCCCTTACCGAAACAGGTTCAAAAATGGACGATGTTATCTTTGAGGAATTCAAGGGTACAGGTAATATGGAACTGCAGCTCGACAGGAAACTCTCGAACAGAAGAATATTCCCGTCGATCGATATTCCGGCTTCCAGTACAAGGCGTGAAGATCTTCTTCTCGACAAGGTTATGCTTAATAAGATATGGGTGCTTCGCAATTATCTTACCGATATGAATTCGGTCGAAGCAATGGAGTTCCTGCGCGACAGACTGCGCCAGACAAGATCAAATGAAGAATTTCTTATTTCAATGAATGGTGAGTAGAGCATTCTGCTCACCAGATTTTTTTATTAATAATTATTGTTAATTTATTAACTGTAAGTACAAATGGCTACTAAAAAATTTATAACATGCGACGGAAACCAGGCTGCCTCACACGTGGCCTATATGTTCAGCGAGGTCGCTTGTATCTACCCGATCACCCCATCATCAACCATGGCTGAACTGGTTGACGAATGGTCTGCCCATGGAAGAAAAAACATTTTTAACGAGGAAGTAAGAGTTGTTGAAATGCAATCAGAGGCCGGTGCATCAGGCGCCGTGCACGGTTCATTGCAGTCAGGTGCCCTGACTTCTACTTTTACCGCATCACAGGGATTACTGCTAATGATCCCCAATATGTATAAAATAGCCGGAGAACTTCTTCCGGCTGTATTTCATGTAAGTGCACGCTCAATAGCAGCCCATGCACTATCGATATTCGGCGATCACAGTGATGTATATTCAACCAGGCAGACAGGATTCGCACTCCTTGCAAGCGGAAGTGGTCAGGAAATAATGGACATCGCAGGTGT
>JBJKPH010000145.1:0-6573 GCA_046706585.1 Bacteroidales bacterium
TGTATTCACAAGTTTGTCGTTTGATTTAAGTTCCATGACCATTTTCGATAACTACTGGTCATTTAATGTAAAGTCTTCTTTTACTCCGCTGGGTGAAGATGATTATTATGAGCCCAGAAAAGAGGAAGACAACATGTATTACAGCAGACCAGCGGCTCTGAATTTGAATGTCAGTTTTGATACGGATAAGAGCAAGGATTTTTATATTAGAATGTCAACTTCAGTAACAAACTACTGGTCGGAGTATGATCAGGCAAGCTATACATTTTCAGCAAGCCCGGAATATACATTCTCTTCCCGTCTGACGGTTGGACTGAATTTAAGTGTCAACAGGGACAGAAATGACATAGGCTATGTTACTTACGATGATCAGAACAGTGAAATTATTTTCGGTTCCCGCAACAGCACTGCTATCGACGGTACTTTTAATACAGAATATATCTTTACTGCCAATTCTTATCTTACATTCAGACTCAGACATTACTGGGCAAGAGCCGACTATAATGGAAATTACTATTCCCTTAGCAACGACGGTCAACTCATAGACGGCATTTATGGCGGTAATCCAAACCAGAATTATAATGCTTTCAATATTGATATGGTTTATACCTGGAGGTTTGCTCCTGGAAGCGAGCTGACGGTTGTCTGGAAGAATGCCATTGATTCACGGGGATCTGAAATATTATATAACTACTTCAATAATGTAAAGGATATGTTTGGATCACCGGCCCTGAACAGTCTTTCTCTTAAAGTACTTTATTATCTCGATTACCAGTATCTGAGAAAAAGAAGGTAAATTTGCGCAGATAATCTATTAATTATGATACAAAGGATACAAACGGTTTACCTGGCGCTGGCAACCCTGCTTACTTCACTTCTGGTAAAGGGACATATAGTTAAGCTTGTTGGACCCGGGGGAGAGGATTTCAGGCTGATCTACAAAGGCCTGTATGATTATAGCGGAACTGTGCCGGATATAGTTATGAAGAGTCTGCCGCTGGCATTACTGACAGTAGCTGTTGCAATAATGTTCTTCATGGCAATATTCCTATATAAAAGACGAAAACTGCAGATAAGGCTGACACTGCTCACGACTCTTCTTAATCTGGGTATTCTTCTGCTTGTGCTTTTTTACACTTTTTACACGGGAAGTAAACTTGAGGCACAATATATTTTCAATATCAAGATGGTCTTTCCGCTGGCATCATCCGTGCTGGGCTATCTTGCCTTCAGGGGTATACTGAAGGACGAACTGCTTGTGAGATCCTACGACAGAATAAGATGATCAAATGATCTCAAGGTTCTCCTGGTCGGTTATCTTCTCGCAATAATAGCATTTCAGCGATATGGAATCACCACGGACAACACGGAACCTTGTAACAACCGATTCAAAATTGGTAATGCATTTGGGATTCATGCATTTTGCAATACCTGTAATTTTATCCGGAACCTCAACCACGCTCTTTTCAACAACTTCGTAGTCTTTGATTATATTCAGTTTAGCCTGTGGCGCAACCAGAGCAATCCTGTTAATGTCATCGTCCTCGAAGAAAATGCCGGCAAGCTTGATAATTGCCTTTTTGCCAAGTTTCTTGCTTTCCAGGTTAGTGCCGAACGTGATCTGATTCTCGATCCTGTCGAGGCCTAGTATCTGAATAACCTTGAAAAGACTGTTGGCAGGTATGTGATCTATCACTGTGCCATTTTCTATGGCACTCACACTAAGTTGTTTAGGTTCTTTCATCGTGAACATTGTTTATTTTAGTCCCAGTAAAGTACATAGGATAGCCTGGCGTGTATAAACGCCATTCAGTGCCTGTTCAAAATAATAGGCCTTTTCGTTGGAATCGACATCCATGTGTATCTCATTCACCCTGGGTAACGGATGCAGTACCCTCATACTGTTTTTCGTATTACGAAGCATCGAATTACGAAGGACATATACATTCTTTACTTTCTCATATTCCATGGGATCGGTGAACCGTTCTCTCTGCACCCTGGTCATGTAAATAATATCAGCTTTTGATATGATATCAGTAAAATCATTGTGCTCGTAATATTTGAGGCCAAGTTCATCGAGGTATAGCTTATATTCAACAGGCATCTTAAGCTCATCAGGCGATATGAAATTGAAAGTTGTATTCCATCTCGACATGGCCATCATCAGTGAATGCACTGTTCTTCCGTATTTAAGGTCGCCAACAAAAAAGATATTGAGATTATCGAGTGTGCCCTGCGTTTTCCTGATCGAATAGAGGTCGAGGAGGGTTTGTGTAGGATGCTGATTAGCCCCGTCGCCGGCATTGATCACAGGTATCCCGGCTATCTCACTTGCATATCTGGCGCTTCCTTCGATAGGATGACGCATTACTATCAGATCGCTGTAATTGCTTACCGTCTTTATTGTGTCGTTAAGTGTTTCACCTTTTGTAACACTTGAACTGGAAGCATCGGTAAAGCCGATAATTTTACCCCCGAGCCTTGAGATGGCACTTTCGAAACTCAACCTGGTTCGGGTTGATGGCTCAAAGAATAAAGTGGCTATTACCTTGTTCTTCAACAGGTCTCTTATCGGATCTTTCTCAAATTCGGTTGCAAGATCAAGAATACCTGTTATTTCCTCTGTTGAAAGGTCGTCAATCGATACCAGGCTTTTGTTTTTCATCAGGTATGGTTCATAGTTTTACACAGCCAAAGGTAAAAACTAATACCCAATAGCCGGTTATTGTTAATAATTAATTTATAAAAAGCGGATCGGTTATTCACCATCGATCCTGGTATATGAAAGATCATCGATCATGCCCAGTCTCTCTGTTACTTTCGTCTCGATCGAATGCCTGAATGAAACTATGATCATACATTCATTGTCAAACTCCTGGTTCTCCTGCGTAAGTCCTTCATCCTTCAGAAGTTTCATTACACTGTTAAGCGACAGATATGGGAATTTAAGCTGATATCTAACCTTAACTGTTTTTGTGATTATGGAATTGGATTCTATTGCAGCCCTGGCAGCATTCCTGTATGCATTAATCAGTCCGCCCACACCCAGGAGAGTGCCGCCGAAATACCTGATTACAACTATCAGTACGTTGGTTAGGCCAAACGACCTTATCTGTCCCAATATGGGGTTCCCGGCACTGCCCGATGGTTCGCCGTCATCGTTGGCCCGCCAGTTTTCTTCATCGGTGCCGATAATGTATGCGTAGCAGTGATGCCTTGCATCGTGGTATTCCTTTCGAAGCGATAACAATATCTCCTTTACTTCTTCGACATTCTCAACAGGGCAGGCTTTTGCGATGAACCTGCTTCCCCGGTCTTTGAACACACCCTCCGACGACCCCTTCAGGGTCTTATATTCATCTTCTTTCATTAAACGACAGATAAAATGAATATAGCGATCATAGATAGAATGATCCCGATCTTGTTTATGGTTGAAAGTTGTTCCCTGAAAACAATTGAAGCGGTGAGAACCGACAGTAGTACTATTCCTACATTGTTAATGCCAAAAACCACGGAGCTGTCGAATGGTGCTTTTTCAAGGGCATTGATAATACCATACAGGGAACCGAAGTTGACAATACCCAGCAGTATTCCCGGAAGAATGGATGAAGGGATAAATATCCCGTTCCATTTCGATATTCTGAATAGTAAATAAATGATACCGCACAGCGATGAAACGGTAAACAGTACCGAGGAAAATAAAAGAGGGTCCTTCTCATTTATTACAGTCCCCTGTGAGAACTTGATAAGGGAATCGATCAATCCTGCACCAAAAAAGAGTATTGCCGGCAGCAAATGTACTGTGGCGCCTGAACCTTTGCTTTTTTCTTTGCGATATATTGAAAGAAAAACAGAGACCAGGGCTATGAGAATGCCTGAAATCTTTAAAAGAGTGACCGATTCATTGAAATAAATAATAGAAAAGGTGATCGGGATTGCAACCGACATTTTTGAGGCAACAGAAGTCGGTGCAATACCCGACCTCTGAGTTGATCCTGCAATTACAAAAAAAAGTGTAATAAAGAGTATCCCTATGATGACAGCCATCGGGAGCCATGATGCATGAAGTACTTCCTTTCCCGGCAATCCACCCAGGAGATATCCTAAAAGTGCGGCAGTGATATAGTTGAACAGTATAAGTGTGAAATTCCCCTTGCTGTTCCTGCCGGTAATCTTGAAGATTACCATAATAAGGGTAGTGGAGATAATGCTTAATATCAGGAAAATCATAGTTGCTCGCCGGTTAAAGTGGATATTTTATTAATGACAGCATTAGTTACGGAATGAATTAGATTCAGATCGTTCCCTGAGGCCAGTGAGACTCTTTCCATAACGCGTCCCTTCAATGCTGAACCGGATCGCATATCGACAAGACTGAAAAGTCGTTCTATATTCTTTTTCAGTGTCTTAAGCGATTCAGGCTTACCCTGATTATCCTGTTCCTGCAGAGGAACCTGATCCATTCTGGAGAGTTCCCATGCATATACCATTACAGCCTGGGAAAGGTTCAGCGAAGGATACGTCTGCTTCATCGGGATGATACTTGTAATATCACACAGGTCCATCTCCTGGTTTGTCAGACCTGATTCCTCCCTGCCGAATACAATTGAGATAGTTCCTTCGCTAACCCCCTTATCCTTTAGCAGTGATACAAGGCGGTCTGCAGGGATATATTCAGATCTTGTTATCCTGAACCTGGCTGTGGTACCAATAACCAGGTCTGAACCATCTGTTGCTTCCGCCAGTGAGGAGTACACCCTGGCATTTTCAAGTATATCTGTTGATCCGTGTGCCAGCCACCGGGCCTTTCCATCCATGTAATTACACGGATTAACCATTTTCAGGGACCTGAATCCCATGTTCTTAATAGCCCGTGCACTTGCCCCGATATTTTCCGGGACCCCCGGTTCAACCAGGATGAAATCAATTTCCATATTAATATTATTCTTTTCTCCTGCCGGCCGTGGCAGGGGATTGTAACTTATTATTAATCACCATAGGGCAGGAACACTTTCAATAATAATAATCAGTCCCATAACAAATATCAACAACAGAATGATCCTGTTGAACAGTTTCTGACTTATATGCCCTGCTATTTTGCCCCCAAGCATATATCCACCTATCATAAAAGGAATTCCAACGGCCAGCAACAAAAGGATCCTTCCCGTAATCATTCCTGATGCTGTGAAAGCCGATACCGACGAAAGGTATGAGACAAGGAAATAGATCGACATTGAATATCTGAACCTCGATTCATTAAGCCTGGCTGACGATAATATCATTGCGGCGAATGGCCCTCCTATGCCTATGCTGCCTGTAAGTATTCCTCCCACCAGGCCTGTCAGTGAATATGCAACCTCTTTTTTTCCGATTCTTATTTCAAGCCCAGTTAGAATAAGAATTGCATAGATGACAATTATTGATCCACAGATGATCTTGAGCACATCCCCTTCGACCAGTTTCAGGAACTGTACTCCGACAACAACTCCTGCAATACTGAACAGCGAAATAAGGATTATATCCTTTAATGGAATTTTCCCTTTCTCACTTACCAGGTGGACCACTGAAAACAGAAGGTTGACCAGCGCTACAAAAACTACTGCGTCTTTCATTGGCAGGAGAAGCGACAAAAGAGGGACTGAGGTGAGGGCCAGACCAAAACCTGTCGTTCCCCTGATGGTGCTTGACAGAAAAATGATCAGTCCGGAAATTATTAAGATCCATATTTCATTCATCATATCAGTTCTCCATATGCAGCAATACCATTGAACTTTTCCTTAAAGAGATTGATTTCTTCTCTCCATTTTTTCGTCAGTTGCTTTAATGACTCCCCCAGCGAAAGTGTTTGCCTTAGTTGATCGTCTCCTGACAGTATATCGAATGGCATCAGGTTATACTCATACTCGTAAGGAGGGCTATTAAACACTAATTTTTCACCCGATACCTTTATAATTGCTTCAAACAGGTATGCAGCCTGTTCAACAGAATGATAATTCCTTCTTTCCGTAACATGGATCTGGATACCGTTACACAATTGACCCGCATACTTGTTGAAAGTGGGAATAAAGTTATGCTCCCTGAATGAGCAGCCCTTTAGGTTCGTTGCTTTCAGAACCGAAAGCAGTTTGCGTGTATCAAGGAATGGAGCACCTATCAGTTCAAAAGGAATTGTAGTACCCCTCCCTTCTGAAATATTCAGTGCTTCGGTGAGTACCATCCCCGGATATACTGCAGCACATTCCTGAGTGGGCAGGTTAGGTGAGGGAATTACCCAGGGAAGGCCCGTGTCGTTGTAAAACATTTCCCGTTTGTATCCTTCCATCCATACCACTTCAAGGTCACAATTAATATTTTCATAAATATTCAGCCAATTTGCTATCTCACCAATTGTCATTCCGTGGCAAAGAGGTATTTCAGCCCCTCCGACGAAAGTATAATAATCTCTTTTAAGAACCGGTCCGTCAGTTCCATATCCTGAAACCGGGTTTGGCCTGTCGAGAACAACTACCGGTATCTCCATTGAGGCACATGCCTCCATGCAGTTCTTCATGGTCCAGATGTAGGTGTACGGTC
>JBJKPH010000146.1:0-4739 GCA_046706585.1 Bacteroidales bacterium
AGCCGGTAGAGATGCACCAGTCGGATGGCACATTTGAACTTGGACCGGCAAGTACTATCGGTTACAACAACAAAGATGCTGCTGCTACTGCCGATATGCTTGCGGCTAAAATAAACAAGGCTACCGGGTTCTCACTGAAGACTGAAAAGGGTAATTCAGCTGCAATACAGTTCAACCTCAATAAGAAAGCTGATGACCAGCTGGGTAAGGAAGGTTATACCCTCGTTGCCGATCCAAAAGGCATCACTATAACAGCCAACGAAACTGCCGGGCTATTCTACGGCATGCAGACTCTTCTTCAGCTTCTGCCCCCACAGATCGAAAGTCCTTCTCCGGTTAACATGAAATGGACCGTTCCGGCTGTAAGTGTAACAGACTACCCGAGATTCGGATGGAGAGGCCTTATGCTTGATGTCAGCCGTAATTTCTTCACAAAAGAGGAAGTTGAACAATATATAGACCAGCTTTCAAGATATAAGATGAACACCTTTCACTGGCATCTTACAGATGACAACGGTTGGAGAATAGAGATCAAATCATTGCCGAAACTTACAACGGTAGGCGCATGGAGAGTACATCGTGTCGGTCATTTTGGGGACCGTGCAGCACCAAAACCTGGTGAAAAAGCAACAGACGGCGGTTTCTACACACAGGACGATGTCAGGGAGATAATTCAGTATGCTAAAGACAGGCATGTAACAATAGTGCCTGAAGTGGACGTGCCCGGACACAGCATGGCGGCTATAGCCTCATACCCCTGGCTTAGCTGTTCTGACGATACTGCAACCAAAGTCAATCCAGGCTCATCATTCTCGGAATGGTTCAACGACGGTACCTTCAAAATGAGAATAGACAACACCCTCAACCCTTCAGATGAAAAGGTTTACGACTTTCTCGATAAAGTATTCACAGAACTTGCTGCCCTTTTCCCTGGACAGTATATCCATGTAGGCGGTGACGAATGCTATAAAGGATTCTGGATGAAAGATCCGGGCTGCCAGGCTCTTATGAAAAAAGAAAACATGAAAAGTCCTGAGGAACTGCAGTCATATTTTATGAAAAGAGTTGAAACGATTCTCAAAAGCAAAGGCAAAAAGCTTATTGGCTGGGATGAGATACTCGAAGGCGGACTTGCCCCTGAAGCTACAGTAATGAGCTGGAGAGGCATCAAAGGCGGCATACAGGCTGCCAAGATGGGCCACGATGTCGTTATGACACCAACGACATATGCCTACCTCGACTATCAGCAGGGCGAAAGAACTGTTGAACCACCAATGTATGCGTCTCTGCGAATGGAAAAATGCTATAGCTTTAACCCGGTACCCGAAGGCGTTGATCCGAAATACATACTCGGCGGACAGGGTAACCTGTGGACAGAACAGGTGCCTATCTTCCGCCATGCCGAATACATGACATGGCCAAGAGGATGGGCACTCGCCGAAGATTTCTGGACACCCGACAATGAGAAAAACTGGCCCGATTTTGTGAACCGTGTCGAAAACAACTTCAAAAGACTCGATGTAGCCGGTATAAACCATGCATATTCAATATATGATGCAATAGTTGAAGTGAAGAAAGCTGAAGGAAACTCGATTATCGAGATGGCTTCCGAAGTACCCGGACTGGATATCTATTATACAATAGATAATACAATGCCGGATAATAAATCACCTAAATACACGGAGCCCTTCGTCCTTCCTGAAGGACCTGTCTCACTCAGGGTTATTACCTACCGCAACGGTAAACCCATCGGTCACCTTATAACACTTAATCCGCAACAGCTGAAGAGAAGGTAATTTCTCTCCCGAAACAAAAAGTATAAATGAGAAGAATACGATTATCACTTTTAATACTGGTATCAGTCCTGACTCTGACAGCCGGGGCCCAGAACCTGCAGGAGATTGAAGCACAACGTGTTTTTCTTCCCAATGGATGGAAACTGACCGCGGTGGGAAAACAACTGCCACTGGGTGATCTGCCTCTTAATATTGCAGTATCACCCTCGGGGAAACTGGCTGCCGTAACTAATAACGGCGAGAGCACTCAGACAATTCAACTCATTGATATTAAAGGAGAGACGGTTCTTGATTCGATTATTACCGGGAAATCGTGGCTTGGCCTTACTTTTTCTGATGACAGTAAGATGCTATATGCCTCGGGCGGAAATGATAATATTATTATCCGGTATTCAATCATCAGGAACCGTTTGTCTCCATTCGATACAATAATAATTGGTAAACCCTGGCCCGAAAGAATATCAATAGCCGGAATAGCACTGGATGATAAAGGGGGCAGGCTTTATGCCGTAACAAAGGAGAACAACTCACTGTATGTGATTGATACCCGCACTAAAAAGGTGTTGTCGAAACATGAACTTGGCGGTGAGGGATATACATGCCTGCTGTCACCCGACCGCAGGGAACTGTATATCTCATGCTGGGGATGTGATAAACTCCTTGTATTCGATACTGCCGCAGGAAAAATATCTCATTCAATTCCTGTAGGTGATAATCCAAATGACATCTGCCGGACTGCCAACGGCAGATACCTTTATGTTGCCAATGCCAACGATAACAGTGTCTCTGTTATTGACACAAAACAGATGAAGGTGACTGAAACACTGAATGCCGCACTGTATCCCGACTCCAGAACAGGCTCAACATCAAACGGTGTAGCTCTTAGCAAAGATGAAAAAACACTTTATATTGCCAATGCCGATAACAACTGCCTTGCCGTCTTCGATGTAAGTGAACCGGGTTCATCCAAAAGCAAAGGATTCATTCCGACTGCATGGTACCCAACCTGTGTAAGGGTCGTGAAAGACAAGATACTTGTGAGTAACGGTAAGGGAACAAGGTCCATGGCCAACCCTTACGGACCAAACCCGATGAAAAAGGACGAAGAGGTCCTGTACCAGGAAAACGGTATTGAAAAGAAAATAAAAGTACAGTATATAGGCGGACTGTTCAGGGGTACAATGTGTATAATAAATACTCCCGACAGCAGACAACTGGCAACATACTCAAAAGCAGTATTTGATAATACACCATATAATAAGAATAAGGAACTTGTTTCTGAGGGCATGGCCGGAAACCCTGTCCCTTCAAAAGTAGGAGATCCTTCACCCATAAAATACATTTTCTACATTATCAAGGAAAACAGGACCTACGACCAGGTACTTGGCGATATCCCGGAAGGTAACGGCGATAAAAACCTGGTTCTTTTTGGTGAAAAGATTACACCCAACCAGCATGCCCTGGCCCGCGAGTTTGTTCTTCTCGATAATTTCTATGTCGACGGTGAAGTTAGTGCCGATGGCCATAACTGGACCATGGGAGGATATGCTACCGATTATCTGGAAAAGACCTGGCCCACAAGTTATGGAGGAAGAGGCGGAACATACCCCGGGGAAGGAGAAAAAGCAATTGCCAATAACAAGAATGGCTTCCTGTGGGATAACTGTAAGAGAAATGGCGTAAGCTACAGATCATATGCCGAGTTTATAGGCGGCAGCAGGAAACCAAACATACCGGTACTTAATGATCATTATTGTAAATCCTACACTCCCTGGAATCTCCAGGTAAGAGATACAACACGCTTCAGACAGTGGAAACACGACTTTGATTCACTGCTTGCTGCAGATGCCTTGCCTCAACTTAATACCCTTCGGTTTGGTAATGACCACACGCAGGGACTTAGTCTCGGACGTCCCACTCCCTTCGCCCAGGTGGCCGATAATGACCTTGCTGTAGGATTGTTCGTCGATTATCTCAGCCATAGCCCGGTATGGAACGAAAGTCTTGTAATAATTGTGGAGGATGATGCACAGAATGGTCCGGATCATGTCGACGCTCACAGAAGCACTGCCTACCTGGCAGGTGGTTTTGTAAAACAAAATTTCGTCGATCATACGGCATACACAACATCCTCATTGCTGCGTACAATTGAACTTATTCTCGGCCTCCCTCCCATGACACAATATGATGCTTCGGCAGTCCCTCTCTGGAGATGCTTCAATAACAAAGCGGATCATCCTCCGTTCGATGTAAGGACGTGTAATATTGACCTCGATGAGAAAAATGTGGCAGAAAACAAGTGGCAGAGAAAAAGTGAAACTTTCAACTTTGCCAAAGAGGATCGTATCAATGACGCCGATTTCAATGAGGTGATATGGAAAGCTGTCAAAGGCACAGATTCCAATTGTCCGCCATCGGTACATGCTGCATTCTTCATGCCGACAGGAGACGAAGATGAATAAGTCATAAGACATAAGGCGTTGAATGTAAGGGTGGTGTAACGGTGGAACGGCGCAAAGGCACAAGGCACAACGGCGCAATGGCATAATGGTGAGGCTTGGGCTCTTGGTTCCCCTCCTCGGAGGCCTGTCCCGACCGAAGCGTCGGGGGGCTAGGGGTGGGTTTTTCAGTGTGAGTGTGAGCCCGCCCGACTGAACGATTCAGTCGTTCGGGCGGGTGTGAGTAGTGAGTTGATTTTTTCGGACTCCCCTCCTCGGAGGCCTGTCCCGACCGAGGCGTCGGAGGGGCCGGGGGTGGGTTCTTCCATAAAAAAACAACCATTGCAACGAAAGATAATTCCATACAACCCCGAACTAAAAAAACTTGCAAGAGACCTGAGAAAGAACATGACACTCTCTGAAGTTCTGTTGTGGAATGAACTGAGAAATAAGAATATGATGGGATTTGACTTTGACAGGCAAAAGCCACTAGGAAATTACATCG
>JBJKPH010000147.1:0-4498 GCA_046706585.1 Bacteroidales bacterium
CTTTCGGTTCGTCGGATACGGTGAGTTTCTTCCTGCCTTTGGCCCTTCTGGATGCAAGCACCTTGCGCCCGTTGGCGGTTGACATTCTTTCCATGAAGCCGTGCTTGTTACTTCTTTTTCTTCTTGACGGTTGAAATGTCCTTTTCATCTTATACTGTTTTTACTTCTGGTTCCTGCTTTTGAGTGTGCAAAAGTAATATTATTTTATTAAAAAAAGAAGAGTGGCGAAAAAAACTAGAGTTTTGAGACGGGGAGGTAAAGCAATTTCTTTTCATTGAAGTACTCCTCAGTAAAAATTGTGTTCAGATCGTAGATAGTTACAAGGTCTGAGTAATTACCCAGTTCACCGGAAAGGTCACCCCCCTTGAGGTAGAGTATACCGTTTGCGGTCTCATTGAACCCTTTTTTATTAAGCAGTTTGCGCGATAGCAATACAAACGCCGGGAAAGAGGTTACAGCCCTGCTTACGACGAAATCGAATTTTTCTTTTAACTCTTCAATGCGGGTCTTTACTGTTTCAACATTGTGTAGCCCGGATGATCTGGCAACCGAGTCTGCTACAGTAATTTTCTTTCCTATCGAGTCGCCCAGGGTAAAACTGACATCAGGGAATATTACAGCAAGAGGAATACCAGGGAACCCTCCGCCGGTACCGGCATCGAGTATCCTCGTACCTGGTCTGAAGGTTACAAACTTTGAGATGCTGAGTGAGTGGACAAGATGGTGCAGCACGAAATTGTCGATATCCTTTCTTGAAATAACATTTATCCTGCTGTTCCATTCCCGGTACAGGACTTCCAGCTTTGATAGTCTGGTAAGCTGATCCCCGCTGATATCCGGGAAATATTTACGTACTGGATCAGCCATTACTCTTTTTTCGGAGGATATTATAGAGCAGGTCCTTTGCTCTGAATATCTGTGCTTTGACAGTTCCCAGCGGTATATTCAGTTCTTTGGCGATCTCTTCATATGAATATTCCCTGAAATACCTCAGTTCAATAAGTTCACGGTATTTTGGTTTTAGCTGTGATACCACATGTCGCAGTTCTTTATTCTTTTGCGACCTGATCATTTCCTCTTCGGGATCAGGAGTATCTGACTGAAGAGTCGACGCAGGGTCTTCCTTTTCATCCTGCTGCTGATCGATGGCCGATGGTGCCGTTTTCTTCTTCCTGATAAAGTCAATGCAGTTATTGGTAGCAATCCTGAAAAGCCAGGTGCTGAAGGCATAGGTTGGAGTATACAGGTCAAGGTTCCTGAATGCCTTACCGAATGCTTCAATAGTAAGGTCGTCTGCATCCGACGGGTTACTGACCATCTTCAGAAGCATATAATATATAGCGTCTTTATATATCCCCATCAGTTTGGCATATGCTTTTTCATCACCCTGCCTGGCCCTCTTTACCAGCTCAAGATCTCTCAAAGCCTTTTCCGACAGATCGGGATTTACTTCCATTCGTATTTCTGGTTTTTATTTTTTCTTGCCCCAAGCAGGAAGCCGGTATTAATAAAGAGTGAAGCAAGATCGAACAAAGGCGAAAATACTACTAAATCCCTTTCATTCAAAGACTTTTGAGCATAGAAGAAAACGGCAACCTTTACTATAAATGTAATCATAAAGATAGCCAGGGTGGCAGGCCAGAAAGTGAGAGCAGAGATAAGATAAATGAAAAGCCCGTAGTTCAGAAGCCTGGCAAAAGGTTCAATCAGCAGCCAGACCTTTGTCCCTGTACGGTAATATGAAGATGTTGAGAGATGCCTGATCTTTTGCTTTCTGAATGATCGCCAGTCGGGTGGTGGAACCGACCTGGTGAATGAACCCGGTGTTACGGCCACTGCGGTATTGGATTCCCTGGCAAGGCTATTCACAAAAAGATCATCATCGCCCGACTGCAGGTTCATATGCGAACCGAATCCCTTATTGTCAAAAAAAAGCGATTTCCTGTATGCAAGGTTCCTGCCTATACCCATATAGGGTTTACCTGCCAGCGCCATTCCCATATACTGCATGGCAATGAACATTGTATCGAACCGTACATATTTGTTCAGCAATCCTCTTCTTTTTATATAACCTCCATATCCCAGCACGAAATCCTTTTCTTTAATGAAGTGCGACATCATTTCCTCTATCCACTTTCCGGAAACCGGTTTGCAGTCGGCATCGGTAAGCAGCAGGTATTCATTTGTGGCAGCCTTTATGCCGATAAAAAGTGCCATTTTTTTGCTGTGGGCGAGACTTGATTCCTTGTGAAGTGTCTTGACCACCAGGTTGGGATGATCGGCCGAAATGAGTTTCAGTATATCTTCGGTATCGTCTTCTGAGCAATCGTTAACTACAATTACTTCGTAATCAGGCCACTCCTGATTCAGTACCGATGGCAGGAATTCTGCCAGGTTTTCAGCCTCGTTTTTAGCACATATTATTACTGAAACAGGGGGCTTCTTCCTTGCTCTGCCTTTTTTGCGGTTTGCTGAAATCCTCCTGTAGAAAGCGAGGTAATAGAATATCTCGATCAGTGATGTCGCCAGAAGGATTGATATCAGGACCGTGGATGTTATAGTAAGGGAATAACCGAACATATTTACTGAATTAGACAACAGGGCTCAAATAATTATTGATCATTACAAAAATATCTCATGTCTTTCAATTTGAAAAACCTCCGGAGGCAATTATTAAAAATTAGTTATTTTTATCATGACCATTGTCTCAATAATATACCTTTGTGGCTGCAAAAGTCATTTATAAGATGTTCACCATACAAAACAGGGATAAAGATTCATCTGCGAGGGCAGGGGTGATTAGTACCGCTCATGGTGAGATAGAAACACCTGTCTTTATGCCCGTTGGGACAGCCGGCACCGTAAAGGGAGTGCTTCAGAGGGATCTGAGGGAGGAGGTGAATGCCGGCATAATTCTTTCAAATACATATCACCTGTACCTCAGACCGGGAATGGATATACTGAAGGAGGCAGGGGGTTTGCATCGTTTTATGAACTGGGACAGGGCTATACTTACCGACAGCGGTGGATACCAGGTATTTTCACTTTCGGATAACAGGAAACTGACTGAAGAAGGAGCTTTGTTCAGATCACACATAGACGGATCGGCACACAAGTTTACTCCGGAGAGCGTGGTTGATACCGAACGTATTATCGGGGCAGATATCATTATGGCTTTCGACGAGTGTACACCCTATCCGTGTGATTATAAATATGCCCGGGAGTCGATGAACCTGACTCACAGGTGGCTCGACAGGGCAGTTAACAGGTTTAAAGAGACTGATTGTCCCTGGGGTTATGAGCAGTTTCTTTTCCCGATCGTTCAGGGCAGTACATATACTGATCTGCGAAAGGAATCTGCAGAGAAAGCTGCTGCTTCGGGAATGAATGGGAATGCCATCGGGGGTCTTTCTGTCGGTGAGCCGGCTGAAGAGATGTACCATATGATTGAGGTGGTTAACGATATACTCCCGGAGGATAAACCACGTTACTTAATGGGAGTTGGTACGCCGGTGAATATACTGGAAGGCATTGAGAGGGGAATAGATATGTTCGATTGTGTTATGCCTACAAGGAATGGCCGGAACGGAATGCTGTTTACGTCCGAGGGAATTATTAACATTAAGAACAATAAGTGGAGCAATGATTTCTCACCGATCGACGTTAACGGTTCTCCGGGCATAGGAAAATATTATTCGAAGGCCTACCTGCGACATCTTATTATCTCGGGTGAGTTGCTGGGAGCCCAGATAGCCAGCATACATAATCTCACTTTCTACCTGTGGCTTGTGCATGAGGCACGCAGGAAGATCGGGGCCGGAGAATTCAGCATATGGAAGAACGAAATGGTAAAGAAACTTGGGCGCAGATTATGAAACTACCTGAAACAAGAGTTCTTGATATCTATATTATAAAGAAGTTCCTGGGAACATTCTTCTTTGCCCTTATTATTATCATCGGTCTGGCAGTGATCTTTGATTTTGCAGAGAAGATAGATGACTTCATGGAGAACAATGCACCAACCAGGGAGATCATTTTCGACTATTACCTCAACTTTATACCATATTTTGCAACACTGTTCTCTCCACTTTTTACATTTATCACGGTGATATTCTTTACCTCAAAAATGGCATATAACACCGAAATTATTGCTATTCTGAGCAGTGGAGTAAGTTTCAGGAGGCTGATGCTGCCATATTTCTATTCGGCACTGATGATAGCTCTCTTTACTTTTATGCTTACAAACTTCGTGATACCACATGCAAACCAGACCAGACTTGAATTCGATGCAAAGTACTACCGTCCCTCAAGAACAAGATTCAGCGCACAGGATATACACAGGCAGGTCTATCCCAATGTATATGCATACATGGAGTCGTACCAGTCTTCATCGCAGGTCGGGAGAAATTTTACACTTGAAAGATTCAACGATAAGGGTGAACTGGAATCAAAGCTGGTGGCAATGTTTGTAAGGTGGGATTCTGTGGAGAGCAAATGG
>JBJKPH010000148.1:0-4530 GCA_046706585.1 Bacteroidales bacterium
TGAAGTTGATGTTACTGCAAGGTTCCCGGCAAAGCTGGCTCCTATAGCAGTGCATATCCCGGCTATTTCATCTTCAGCCTGAAAGCTTCTTACGCCCAGATCCTTGCGTGCGGCCAGCTCTTCAAGAATACCGGTTGCAGGTGTAATGGGGTATGAACCTATAAAGAGGTTAAGCCCTGACTTTTCGGCAGCAGCCAGAAGGCCCCAGGCTGTTGCCTGGTTACCGTTGATATTCCTGTATGTTCCTCCAGGTATCCTGGCAGGGCTGACCCTGTATGTAGGAGTAAGTGCTTCGATTGTTTCAGCATAGTTATATCCCGCACTCAGAACAGCTTTGTTGGCTTCAATAATATGAGGACGTTTTTTGAACTTCTGTTCCAGATAATTATATGTATAGTCGAGTTCGCGGTTAAAAAGCCAGTAGACCATACCCAGGGCAAACATATTCTTGGTTCGCATAGCGCTCTTCGGATCGAGACCAAAGTCTTTCACCGCTTCTTTTACAAGAGTAGATATAGGTGCTCCTATAATATTATAATCCTGTAGTTTATCCTCTTTAAAGGGATCATCTTTATAACCGGCCTTCAGGATATTTTTCTCAGTAAAATTGTCTTCATCAAAAATGATAGTCCCCCCCTGACGGATGAATCCTGCATTTGCCTTTACGGCTGCCGGGTTCATGGCTACAAGAACATCTGCAAGATCCCCAGGCGTAAACACCTCCGAATGACCCACATGCACCTGGAACCCCGAAACACCTCCGACAGTCCCCTGGGGAGCCCTGATCTCGGCCGGATAGTCGGGGAATGTCGACAGATCGTTCCCGAACAAAGCCGACGTATTCGAAAACAGAGTACCCGTTAGCTGCATACCGTCACCAGAGTCTCCTGAGAATCTTATCACTACTTCTTCCCTTTCGATAACCTGTTCTTTCTTATTCATTACTTCACCACTTAATAGATTTTGCCAGATCTTCCTCTAAAAAATAATGCATACGAAAACTATATACTTAATTTTCATATGCATCTTTGAGTTTAAATATACTCTAGTTGATTCTTCTCTTGTTGATTCTTCTATATCTTAAGAATTGAAATACCTCCTGTGCAAAATTAAGTAAATTCATTTGTCATATCCCATACAATTCGCCATTTTTTATTCATGATTATAGTCATGTTTTTCAACATGGCATGTATGTTAACCTATTCAGGCGGTCAGAGTAGTTAAAAAAGAGTAATCAGTTCCAGATATCCGCTTTTTCGAGATTGATATCATCTTCGAAGAACATCCGGGCTATCTTTTCAAAATATGGAGTATAATCAGATACATAAAATATGTCTTTCTCTTTTTTACCCTTGTTAAGCAATTCGTTCTTTGTAAGAAGATCTCTTAGCAATGAAGCGACAACCCTTGCAGAGTCGACAACTTCAACTTCGAAATTAAAATATTTTGCAATCTGGTTTCGAATGATGGGATAGTGAGTACAACCAAGTACCAGGGCATCGATCCCTTTAAGCGTGTTATCAGACAGGTAAGTTCTGATTATTGCATTCGAGATGTCGTCGAAGATAAATCCTTCTTCGATCATTGGTACCAGCAAGGGTGTTGCAAGCGACACGATCTCTTTTTCAGGTGACCTGGCCCTGAAACCGTTCTCATATGTACCCGATGAGATCGTCCGCTTGGTACCTATTACGCCTACCTTGTTGTGTGTGCCGGCGGCAACATATTCGATAACCGGTTCTATAACATCCACCAGCAGTATTCTTTCTCCGAATTCATCCTTAAGCTCATTAAAAGCTGAGGCAGATGCCGAATTACAGGCAACAAGTACCACCTTTACACCTTTTTCGATCAGGAACATTGTTATCCTGCGGCTGTAGGCAGTTATCGATTCAGCAGATTTATCACCATACGGAAGATGTGCGGTATCGCCAAAATAGATAAGGTTTTCACCCGGCAACATCTGCTTAATCGCATGTGCGACTGTTAAACCTCCTACTCCCGAGTCAAACAGACCTATGGGCTGGTTGCCACTGATTTTCATAATAAAATAAGCCTGCCCGGGGGCAGGCTTTATAATAATATATTAACTGATTCTATTGTATGCCAAGCTTAGCTTTGACGAGAGGCAGAATATCCTGGCTTTTTGTTTCATCAAAATAGAGGATCGGGCCGCGTGCAAGGTCGAATACATAGGTAAAACCATTCTCTTTGGCAACATCCTTAATGGCCTTGTCGGCCTTTGCCAGCACAGGCTGCATAAATTCGTTCTGCTTTTGCTGCATGTCATTCTGGGCACTCTGCTGAAAGTTATTTATTTTATCCTGCATCGAGCTAAGCTCTTCTTCCTTGGTCTGGCGAACGAGGTCGGTCCATTTGTTCATATTCTGGACATAATCGTTATACTTGTTATTGAATTCAACCTGCATTAGCTCCAGTTGATTCTGGTAATCCTTGCTAAGTGCGTCCAGTTTGCTTATAACAGTATCCCTTTCAGGCATAACGTTGAACAACTCGTCGGAGTTGATATGTCCGAATTTAAAAGTCTGTGCATTAATGCTCTGTACAGATCCGATCATCAATACCAGGGCAAATAATCCAATAAGTCTTCTCATTTTTTTATAGTTTTTCTTTTTTACAATTTCCAGCAAAAGTATACAATTAATTCTTATAACCTAACTTTTGCAGGACTTCATCGCTGATGTCATATTTTGGATTTGAATAAAGGATATTTGCACCCGAAGCAGTATCAAAGATAATAGCATAGGCTCCGTCGACAGCAATTTCCTTTATTGCGTTATAAATCTCATCCTGAATTGGTTGTATCAATTCCTGCTGCTTTTTATAGAGTTCGCCTTCAACTCCGAAATATGTATCCTGAAGCTGTTTGGCGTCATGTTCGCGGTTGATGATCTCCTCTTCCCTTTTGGTTTTTGCATCTCTGGAAAGAAGAACAACCTCATTCTGGTAGTCCTTGTACATTTGTTCAACCTCAGCATAAACAGCTGATATTTCATCCTCCCATCCTTTTGAGAGTTCATCGAGTTTCTCCTGGGCAGATGCATATGAAGGAATATTATTCAGAATATACTCGGAATCAACAAATGCATACTTCTGGGCAAAAGCTGTGCCTGCCGCAAGAAGTACAATTGACAGAATTAAACTTATTTTCTTCATAATTTCTATTATTTCTCAGTTATTACTAGAACTGCTGGCCCATCACAAAGTGGAACTGGCTGCCAGCCACATCCCTGCCCGGGACCGGGTCGAAGCCGTAACCCCAGTCGATACCCAGTAGTCCGAACATCGGCAGGTTGGCCCTTATTCCAAACCCGGCAGATCTGTGCATTTTAAACGGGTTAAATTCTTTTAGTCCATACCAGGCATTCCCTGATTCAAGAAAAGCAAGACCAAAAATAGTGGCCTGCGGATTGAGCGTAAACGGGAAGCGCAGTTCGAATGTTATTTTTGAGTACACATTCCCTGATAATACACCTTTCACCGGATCGACAGGTGTAAGCGAACCGTTTTCATATCCCCTCATTGAGATCACATCCCGGCCATAGAAACTGTATCCTGTCATACCATCGCCACCTACATAGAAATTTTCGAAAGGTGACGGTCCAATGCTATTATTATAGTGCCCCAGGTAACCGAATGCAAACCGTGTACTCAGAACCAGTTTCTTATAAATATCATAGTAAGATTCTCCCTTGAACACCCATTTATGGAATTCTATCCACCTGTATTTCTGCTCATCGGTTGCATCTGTATAATCCTTTCCTGAAATGATCGAGTAGGGAGGTGTAACCTGGAGCGAAAGGCTGAACGATGATCCCTGTGTCGGGTATATTGGGTTCAGACCCACAGAGTATCTCGTAATCTTTCCTGTAACCGACAGAAGGTTAGAGATACCGTTATCAAACAGGAAAGAGTATACCTGGTAATTATTGAGATCATACCTCTGGTAGCTAAACTCGGTATACAGGGAGAAAAAATCATCGGGCCATTCAAGTCTTTTCCCCAGACCTATCGAAGCTCCGTCAACGATCATCGATTGCCTGCCGTCACTTCCTTTTTTCTGTCCGTTGGTCATTAACGACCTGTACAGCGACACGGAGAAAGAGTTGGGTTTCTTACCACCCAGCCATGGTTCAACGAACGAAATGTTGTATGACTGATAGATACGTCCGTTCGACTGGGCACGAATACTGAGCGACTGCCCGTCACCTGACGGGTAAGGTTTCCACTGGCTCCAGTCGAAGAAGTTCTTCATCGAGAAATTATTGAACCTTACACCAACGGTACCAACCAGCATTCCTGCGCCCCAGCCTCCGGAGATCTCGAACTGGTCGTTCGCCTTTTCCTCGAGGTTGTAATCAATATCAACCGTATTATCAGCCATATTGGGTAATGGCACAGGGTTGATCTTCTCGGGATCGAAGTGGCCCAGTACCGCCACCTGCCTTGCTGACCTCAAAATATCCTTCTTGCTGAAAAGGTCCCCGGGAAAAGTGTACAGTTCCCGCC
>JBJKPH010000149.1:0-6764 GCA_046706585.1 Bacteroidales bacterium
ACTGTATTTCATGTATTGCAGCAGATTAACTATGAACCTTGAACTTACGGCATTCGATCTTGACAATCCGCTTCCGTCAGTCATAAAAAGCCCGTCATTGTCAATAGTTCTGTAACTGAGAAAAGCCATAATGGTTTTAAGTCCGGCATCGAGTGTGCTGTTTTCCCTGTATGTTGCGGTATATCCAAGGTACCTGGCGAGATGTTCTGCAAAAAGGTTCACACTCTCTGTATTGGTAACATCAATTATTTCTGAAAGGGTGGGGGAGTAGGTTGTTAGGCATACTACTTTTGTAAGCCGGTCCAGTTCTTTTTTCTTTTGAGGTAGGGTCTTACGCAGTGTTGAGGGACCTTCTTTCAGTGTAACACCCATTTCATTCAGTTTACTGCTAAAAAGGCCGGCAAGCATAAAAGGTGGATCAGGTATTGATGCCCTTAGGATAAAATCCTCTTTCATTGGGGGTATCTCACCCCTGATGGCCGCATAATTACCGTAAGGTTCAAGATAAACGTAACCGTTATCGGTAGTGCCTCCTGCTGTCAGGAAATTTTCAATTATAAGATCAGGTACTACCGGTTCGGTAAACTTAATTTCCGGCCTGGTTCCCTGAGCACCAGTCGAAAGATGTATCGAGTAGGTATTGTCGAATATTGATATCCCATAAGCTCCTGCGCCGTAATAATTGCCAAGATCAGCCCATGCCCATCCTGGCGCAGCAGGATTGTAATCAAAAATTGAGGCATCGGCGATCACTCCTCCAGTAACATGCCTTATACCTGATTCAAGAATGGCATTTGCCCATAATTCTGTAAGGTCAAACGATAATACAGGGAAATAGCCGGAAAGCATGGTTGGATCTCCTCCTCCCTTTATGATAATATACCCGTGCAATGTAGAATCAGCCTTATCGATGTATCCGGCATATCCCACCCTGGTCGAAAATCTGAATTCCGGCCCGAGAATCTCAAGTGCTGCCGATGTGGTCACAAGCTTCATGACCGACGCACTACCGAGTGATGACATGTCATTTAATGATTCAATAACATCACCGGTTTTTCCATCCATTATGCATATCGAAAAGGTAGCATGTGAAAAAGCTGTGTCGGATGCGAATGCCTCCAGAATTGATCCTTCCTGAGCCCTTGCGGCCAAGCTGAGTATAAGACATGTAAATAGTAAGGGTATTTTGTGCATGGATTAGATAGTTTAGGTAGTTTAGATGCCTGCCTGGCGGCAGGCAGGGTTTAGATGGTTTATAGCTTAATTGAGCCGCTGAAGACAAATTCAGCCGGACCTGTAAGGCAAATACTGACCGCCCTGTTATCCTTTATTTCAAAACTTACCTGCAATTTTCCGCCCAGTGTTTCGACTCCTATGCTATATTTACCCGGACCTTTTTCCCATGCCGACGAGATGGCTGATGCCGTCACACCGGTTCCGCATGAGAGAGTTTCGTTCTCGACGCCCCTTTCGTAGGTTCTTACCCTGATGCCGTTTTCAGTTGCCTGCACGAAATTAACATTTGTGCCTCCCGGAGAGAAGTCTGATGAATGTCTGATCTTTTTACCTGTATTGAACACATCAACCTTACCGGTGTCTGGCACATTAACTATATAATGAGGAGAGCCGGTATCGATAAAAAAATTACCTTTTACCCTGACGGGTGGTTGTACATCCTGCATTGAAATTGATACCTTATCTCCTGATATCCTCGCAATGTGCAACCCGTCGCTAGCATTAAATGAGGGCTCCTTTCCGAGTATCCCTGATTTTGAAGCAAAAGCTACTGCGCATCTGCCACCGTTTCCGCACATGGTGCTTTCCTTTCCGTCTGAATTAAAATATCTCATCGAGAAGTCTGCGGAATTATGAGATCCGATAAGTATCAGACCATCTGCTCCTATTCCGAAATGGCGATCACATAATTTCTCAATAAGCGACTGATCACCCGGATTAAAACTATGGTCACGGTTGTCAATGATAATGAAATCATTCCCGGCACCATGGTATTTGTTAAAATTTATTATCATTTCGTTAAATTGGAGTTAAACCTTTATGAATAATTGTCAGAAAAATAAAAAAGCCTGACATTTCGTTAACAAAACTATGAGTTATCGGTTATAAAAATAATAAAATTACCATAGGCACAGGTTTTGTATAGTAGCAAATAAAATAATGGAATTAATTTTTAAAAACTGACATCATGAAAGTAAGAAAAATAGCAGGTACAGCTGCGATTGCACTTTTCAGTGCCCTCCTGGCCTTGTTTGTCTACACACGTTTTGTCGACAAACCAACTGTTATTGTTGAGTCGGATAACACCCCCGGTGAGAGGGCACAACTCACATCAAGCACTCTGCCGGAGCAGGGTATGGTCGATTTTTCAGACATGGCCGAGTATGCGGTTCATGCCGTGGTACATGTTAAAACCAAGACAATGCAGGATATGTCGTCAAATAATCCTGTTATGCAGTTCTTTTACGGATCACAGAACATGCAGCCCCGTGAGATAAGGGGTTATGGTTCAGGTGTGATAATAACCACAGACGGATATATAATTACTAATAACCATGTGGTTGAGGATGCTGATGAGCTGGAAGTGACCCTTAATGATAAGAGAACATTCCCGGCAGAAGTGGTTGGTCGTGACCCCAGCACCGATATAGCACTTATAAAGATCGATGCAACCGATCTTCCGTACCTTAAGTATGGTAATTCAGACGACCTGAGACTTGGTCAGTGGGTTGTTGCAATAGGTAACCCCTTTAACCTTACATCGACTGTTACAGCCGGTATCGTAAGCGCAAAGGGAAGGGATCTTGGTCTGATAAATTCATCCTACAGAATTGAGTCGTTCATACAGACCGATGCTGCACTGAACCCGGGTAACAGCGGTGGTGCACTGGTGGATGTTAACGGAAACCTTGTAGGTATTACATCAGCTATACTTTCTCCTACAGATACTTATGCCGGTAACTCATTTGCAGTACCCGTAAATATTGTTAAGAAAATAGTTAACGACCTGCTGGAATATGGTGAGGCACAGAGGGCATTTATCGGTGTTAATATTACCGATGTAACATCTGAACTGGCAAAAGAGAATGATCTCGACCAGCTAAATGGTGTTTACATTACCGGGATAACCGAAGGCGGTGCTGCCGAAGATGCAGGGCTTAAGGAAAAAGACGTGATCATCAGCGTTGATGGTGTTCCGACTAATACTGCTTCCGAGTTACAGGAGCAGATAGGTAAGCATAGTCCGGGTGACAAGGTTGATGTGGTTGTTATGCGTAAGAACAAAAAGCTTTCATACAACATGGTCCTCAGGAATATGGACGGTACAACCGAAATAGTCAAGGCTGGTGAAGGAAGCGGTACGATCTTCGGGGCAAAACTCGAACCGATCGGATCGAACGAGGCAGCTGACCTTGATATAAGAGGCGGATTGAAGGTGTCAACGGTACAGGAAGGAGTAATTAGTGATCTGGGGCTCAAGAAGGGAGATATAATTACGGAAATTAATGGTGAAAGGGTAGGTTCAATTAAGGAAGCCAAAGATGCATCAGATGATGGTTCAAGGCTGAGGTCAATCAAGGGTGTGCAGGCTAA
Source organism: Bacteroidales bacterium (assembly GCA_046706585.1). GTDB lineage: Bacteria > Bacteroidota > Bacteroidia > Bacteroidales > VadinHA17 > JBJKPH01. The sequence continues at coordinate 3,610 of JBJKPH010000149.1, forward strand.
CGGGACACAATTTAGCTATACGTTCAGATAATAAAAAGGGACGAACTATAGTTATATTATAAAACCTGTTACACCGGGCTAAATGAAGGATCCGAAACCGTTGTTAAACGGTTCCGGATTCTTCGTTGCTATCCCCGGAACAGATCAATACCAGAGATTTATTATTTTGGTTATTATTAAATTAAAGAGTATCTTTGCGAAAATTTTTCAGGAGGCATAATGAGACAACTTAAGATTACCAAGTCCATCACCAACCGGGAAAGTGCATCACTTGACAAGTACCTTCAGGAAATTGGTAAGGAAGAGTTGATAACGGTAGAGGAAGAGGTTGAATTAGCACAGAGGATCAAGAAAGGGGACAGGGCCGCTCTGGAAAAACTCACTAAAGCCAATCTTCGTTTTGTCGTTTCTGTAGCCAAGCAGTATCAGAACCAGGGATTAAGTCTTCCTGATCTGATCAACGAAGGCAATCTCGGGCTGATAAAGGCAGCCGAGAAATTCGATGAGACAAGAGGTTTTAAGTTTATTTCCTATGCAGTCTGGTGGATCCGACAGTCCATCCTGCAGGCTCTTGCCGAACAATCGAGAATCGTCAGGTTACCCCTGAACCAGGTAGGTTCACTGAACAAGATTAACAAGGCATTCTCGAAGTTTGAACAGGAGAACGAGCGAACACCGTCGCCGGAAGAACTGGCTGAAGTTCTTGAACTTCCAAAAGAAAAGGTGACTGATACACTGAAAGTGTCCGGTCGCCATGTATCCGTTGATGCTCCCTTTGTTGAAGGTGAAGATAACAGTCTTTTGGATGTGCTTCCAAACAATGACTCCCCCATTGCTGACAAATTGCTGATTGATGAATCGTTAGCCCGTGAGATTGAAAGAGCCCTGGCAACCCTTACAGAAAGGGAAAGGGATATAATAAGATTTTTCTTCGGGATCGGATGTCAGGAAATGACGCTGGAGGAGATAGGTGAGAAATTCGGACTTACACGTGAGCGTGTCAGGCAGATAAAGGAAAAAGCCATTAGACGCTTGCGACATACCTCAAGAAGTAAGTTGCTGAGGACATACCTCGGCTAAGATACTAAAAGACCGCGTTTGCGGTCTTTTTTTTGCCCTGTCAGCGATGCCTCCTTTTGATTACCAGCAATGCTTACGGTGCCTGCTGCACATAGTAGGGGAGAATAGTGAATCCGTCATTATCCGACACTACTTTTCCTGTGACCGGTTTTCCATCGTACCAGAGCGAATAATCACCCGCAAAAATGTTACCTTCATCTGAAACAGACACTGTACACAGCCATTCATGAAAGAGAAGTGCATCCTGCCAGCTCATGAATTTGAGGGCATAGGATAATCCCCTGGCGGTTCTGACGGTCAGAAGTTTCCTGGCCGTTGCCTGTGTGCCTATAGTGTGAAATGGCGGAACAATATCATTCCTTGTGAGGAGAGTTATTCTTCTTTTTCTTTTCCCTGTATAATATTCAACCCTGTCATCCCACTCCTGGTATGTACGGTTACCGCCCGAAACATGCCTGTATACATAGTCGTATTCCATATCAGCTGATATTTCTTCAGGCAGATTTTCGATATCAGGTACGTTAACCCTCTGCATGACCAGTTTCACATCTTTGCTTTCACTCTGGCTTTCGGGGTTTCCTGTAAAAACATATGGAATGAAAATAACCTCCTCCATTGATCCGAAGCTCAGGGATACATCTGCAGCAATGTTTCCCGACAGGTCCACTTCCCTGTTGCCCTCTTCCTCCAGTTCTATAACTTTTTCCGATATACGACCGTTGAGCTTAATATACCTGGAGGCTATATTCTGGTCTTCCTTCGTTGTCAGTGAGCGTGTACGGCTAAATGATACCGGTGAACTATCCAGTGCCGGTCCCGCCTCTGCTTCAATGCCACCCTTCATCTCCAGACTGCGGGTGAAGCTGACGTCAGCAATATCAATCTCCCCATATTCGGTTGAGTACCTGTTCCACCCGGTGAAATCCAGGTTAACTGAATCAGGAAGTCTGATCTTTACAGTAAGATACTCGATCCTGTCGGCAACAGGATTAAACAGATCCTGACCACCACTTATATCAGTATAGTCCCTTTCGCGCGATACCGAGATTATCAGTCTGAGATCCCTGTCTGTGTAGTTGGCTGATTCAGTAGGGATGCTGCTCCAGGTAGGGTAGTTATTACTCAGGACCGCAAGAAAACGGTCATTTTCCGGAAATCTTTTGTCCAGTATCTCAAGGAGGTTGGCCTGGGCAGTGGCATTCAGTTCCCAGAGGTCTTTTCCCTCTTCGCTTACCTGCGAAGGATAAAGACGGTATCCGAACAGGCCGATATCCACAAGTGTGGTATCGGTTCCGGCATACCGGACAGAGGAGTACCTCCTGATAGTGCTGCACGCTGCTGATAATATCAGTAGCAAAATGATTATTACTGTTCTTGCATTCATTTTGTAAATTTTGATTAACGGTTTACCCGGCGTTTCAGTCACTGTATATACCTGCTGTCCTCTCCACCTGGATATCGCCTGTACATGTTATCCTTATATCCCGTATATGCCTGGACGGGATACAGCCATGATCAAGCGAACAGTCAGCATACATACCTTCCTTAAAGTCATCTTTTTCTCTGACCTCTATACATCGTTTGACTCCGAGATTCTTAATTACCAGGTGATACATTCTGCATAGTATTTTCAGGTTTGACAAAAAACGGGATCAACAGTGTCCATAGAACGAGGATAGTTGAACCTATAACAGCTTCGTATATTCCAAAGTACCTGAAAGGCCCTCCAACAGAATATACCCATATCACAAATGAAATAGTGGTAAAGGCAATCTGCACGGGCCCTTTCACTCCCTGGAACCTGGCCAGGTAAAAAGGGATCATGATCATAAGAACGATCGATGCAATTGAAAGCAGGATCTTTGCATGAGGGTAGTCATCAGGTATAAAACCTGCTATTGCCAGGTAGGCTGCTATAATCTCGCTTGGGATGAGTTTAAGCAGTCTGCTCTGGTACGGATTTTCCTGTTTGATCTGTCGTGCCATGACATTGATTTTAGTTTATTTATGTAGTGATAATATTCCCGGATGGTACCTGCCGGCCATTTATCCGGCGGGGGTATATAGAATAATAT
>JBJKPH010000150.1:0-6931 GCA_046706585.1 Bacteroidales bacterium
ACCGGAAACATTGAAGCAAATGTACTTTTTACCGATAAGATGACCGACGTTATTGTTTGTGATGGTTTCGTGGGAAACGTCGTGATCAAACAGGCTGAGGCCTTTCATGCTATTTACCGTTCGAGGAGACTGAAAGATGAATTTTTTGAGAGACTGAACTTTGAGAACATAGGAGGCACTCCTGTTCTCGGGGTAAATGCCAATGTCGTTATCGGACACGGGATATCAAATAGAAGAGCAATTATGAATATGATCCTTCAAACCAGGGATGTGATTAAGGGTAACCTGGCTCAGAAGATCATTGAAGAAATTTAGAATGGGTAAATTAAGGGCTGCAATTACAGGTATTTACGGATGGGTTCCGGAATACAGGCTGACAAATGATGAACTTGCCACAATGGTTGATACATCCGATGAATGGATCATGCAACGTGTGGGTATTAAAGAAAGAAGAATCCTGAAAGGAGAAGGCCAGGGAGCAAGTGTCCTGGGTGCAAATGCCGTTAAGGGACTTCTTGAAAAGACAGGCACCTCGCCCGATGAGATCGATCTGCTTATCTGTACAACCGTTACTCCTGATATGCTGTTCCCGGCAACGGCAAATATTATCAGCGATAAGGTAGGGATCAAGAATGCATTCAGTTTTGATCTCAATGCAGCCTGCTCGGGATTTCTCTTTGCCCTGCAGACAGCAGTCTCATTCGTGGAATCGGGCAGGTACAGGAAAGTGGTCCTTGTAGGTGCCGACAAAATGTCGTATATAACCGATTATACCGACCGTACAACATGCCCTCTGTTTGGGGACGGCGCGGGAGCGGTATTGCTTGAGCCTACAACCGAAGACGTTGGAATAATTGATCATCTTTTCCATACAAACGGTGCAGGAAGGCACCACCTTCATCTGAAAGCAGGGGGATCGGTCAGGCCTGCAACTTGTGAAACAGTTAAGTCACATGAACACTTTATATACCAGGAGGGACAGACAGTATTTAAGTTTGCAGTGTCGAACATGGCAGACGTGGCTGCTGAAATGATGGAAAGAAATAATCTGACATCAGACGATGTTGCATGGCTGGTCCCGCATCAGGCTAACCTGAGGATCATCGAGGCAACAGGTAAAAGAATGGGACTCGACAAGTCAAAGGTGATGATAAACATACAGAATTACGGCAACACCACAACAGCGACGATCCCTCTCTGCATGTGGGAATATGAGTCGAGACTCAAAAAAGGAGACAATATCATCATGGCTGCATTCGGTGGTGGATTTACCTGGGGTTCAATATACCTGAAGTGGGCTTATGATTCGAAAAATTAACTTTTTGAAGGGGAAATACGACAATAGTTTTTATTTTTGTGAGTTATCTCTTTAAATAAACAGGAGAATTATGGCAAAGGATAATAATGAACAGGATAGCACAACTATCAACCTGATAAGCAACGGCACAGAGATCACCGGAGACATAAGGTCACATGGAGATATCAGGATAGACGGAGTGCTCATCGGGAACCTGAATACAAAAGGAAAAGTAGTATTCGGTAACACCGGCAAGGTTAAGGGCGAAGTCTTTTGCAAAAACTCTGAAGTGTCTGGTGAGATTGAAGGTAAAATTAATGTAAGTCAGTTGCTTACCCTGAAGATATCGTCTGCCATAAACGGTGATATTGTTACCAATAAACTCTCCATTGAACCGGGAGCAAGGTTCACGGGTAACTGCAATATGAGCGAAGGACATGAACCATCAGCCACAACAGAACAACCCGGACCCTCAAAAAAAGAGAACGGAAAATAAGGATAACAATTCGGTGAAGAGCTTTGCCAGGTATACCGGCATTGCTGTTCAGATGATTGTTATTATCGGTATAATGACATTTGCCGGGGTAAAGCTCGATGAACGAAGAGGAGCTGAAACCCCGGTTTTTACTTTGATCCTGTCACTACTGGGAGTTTTTGCGGCAATATATACTGCCATCAGGGATTTGCTGAAAAAGGACAATTGAATGCCACTGCTTAAACAGATACTGTTTGCCATAATCTATGCAGGATTTATACTGATAATATCTCTGTCTGCCAATATATTCTTCCCCCGACTGTTCGATCCTTTACACCTGATATTTCCCATCGCCTCTTTCTGGCTTATCACCTCCATTGCACTTGCCCTGTTCAGCCTGGGTGAAAGGAAAAGCCCCGAAGAGCAACCAATGTTCAGTCTTGCAGCAATCGGAGGAAAGTTCCTGCTTTCGGCCCTGCTGGCTTTAATCTACTTCGGAGTTCTGAAAATTGAAGGATTAAGATATATCTTATTATTTTTTATGTTATATTTAGCATTCACTGTTTACCTCATACGGGTGATCATTAAAACACTGAAAGTTAGATCATTAAAAAACGGTAAGATTTGAGATTATTTGAGATCAGGACTACTTTTTTGATGTTTGTATTTCTTCTGTTGGCAATGAATTCCCATTTGCTTTCAGCACAGGAGCACCCGGGGCAAACCGAAGAAATGCATGGATCAGACCAGACGGCTGATAGCGGGTCCGCTGAATTCAAACCAGCCAGTTATATTCTTGAACATATTGCCGATTCACACGAGTGGCATATTTTAACCTGGAAAGACGGGACCAGTGTTAGTGTTTATCTTCCGGTAATTATTTATACAAAGGAAAAGGGACTGAGTGTTTTTTCATCCAGAAGGCTGGCTCACGGACATACGTATGAAGGATTCAGGATTATCGGGGAAGGAGAAAAGCAGGGTACTATAGGAGTGGTAAATGACAATGGTGAGGTTGAGGAAGGAGCAAAACTCCTTGATCTTTCAATTACAAAAGCCGTGGCCGCAATGATGGTCTCTGCCATTATACTGCTGATACTTTTTATATCGCTTGCCCGGTCGTACAGGAAGAGTGGTATAAGCGAGCCCAAAGGAATACAGGGCCTGCTTGAGCCTGTAATAATGTTTGTAAAGGATGATATTGCCGTTCCGAACATAGGTGAGGAGAAATTCGGGAAATATATGCCCTATCTTCTTACAGTATTCTTTTTTATTCTCGCAAACAACCTTATGGGATTAATTCCGATCATTCCGGGAGGAGCGAATGTAACGGGTAATATTGCCGTTACCTTCACGCTGGCCGCAATGACAGGTATCATAACAAACTTTAGCGGGAACAGGGGATACTGGCGACATATCTTTAATACACCGGGGGTCCCGTGGTGGCTGAAAGTGCCTATTCCGCTTATGCCGGTTGTAGAACTTATCGGGGTTGTTGCCAAACCATTTGCTCTTATGATCCGTTTGTTCGCAAATATGACGGCAGGGCATATTGTTGCTTTGAGCCTTGTAAGCCTGATCTTTATCTTCAAATCGGTCTGGATTTCACCGGTGTCGGTACTTTTCGTGATATTCATGGATTGCCTGGAAATACTTGTTGCATTTCTTCAGGCTTATGTCTTTACACTTCTCTCAGCCCTGTTTATCGGGCTGGCAGTTGAGGAACATCATTAACGATCATATTGTCAAACTAAAATTAATTATTATGACAGGTACATTAGCAGCAGTTGGAGCAGGTCTCGCGGTTATTGGCGCAGGACTTGGGATCGGCCGTATCGGTGGCCAGGCGATGGAAGCTATCGCCAGGCAGCCCGAGGCAGGATCGAAAATTCAGACTGCAATGATCATTTCTGCAGCACTTATCGAAGGGGTAGCCCTTTTTGCTGTGGTAGTTGCTCTTATAGCATAAAAATGAGGACAGGAGACTGCAACGGTTGGTTGCAGTTCTCCTTTTTTAACCGAAGAAAATAAAACGACATATGTTATTAGCCAATTCACTTACAACACCGGCAGTAGGTACTATTTTCTGGACAACTATAATCTTTCTGATACTTCTGGTCCTGTTGAGGCTTTTTGCCTGGAAACCGATACTCGAAGCCATCAGGGCAAGAAACGATTCCATAAAAGGATCACTCGAAGCTGCCGAGGAGGCAAGAAAGGAAATGGAAAGACTGCATGCTGACAATGAGGCTGTTCTGAAAGAAGCCCGGGGTGAGCGTGACAAACTTTTAAAAGAGGCAAGGGATGTGCGTGATAAACTGATCGCTGAAGCCAGGGATCAGGCAAAGGTTGAGGCGGAGAAAATAATTGAAAAGGCAAGGATCGGGATCGAACGGGAAAAGAATGCCGCTATGGCCGATATGAGAAACCAGGTTGCCAGCCTTTCGGTTGATATAGCCGAAAAGATACTCAGACAAAAACTGAGGGGGCAGAAAGATCAGGACAAACTGGTCGACAATCTGCTTGACGAGGTAGACTTTAAAAAGAATTAGTTCACTAATATGAACGAAAGCAAGATATCTGTACGCTATTCAAAAGCTCTTTTCGGGTCGGCGCTTGATTCAGGCATTGTCGATAAGGTCAGGGCTGATATGAAATACCTGCTTGAACTTACTTCACTGAAGGATGTAAGAGAGATGATAGATAGCCCGGTGATAGAAAATCAGGTCAAGCGCAGGACTTTTAAGGCATTGCTCAGCGGAAAGGTGGAAGAAGTTACGCAGAGGATGGTTGCCCTTACCGTTGATAACAACAGGGAGTCGTTCATTCCCGGAATAGCCAGATGCTTTATTGATCTTGCCGACATACACCATGGAATAACAAAGGCCACACTAACAACAGCTGTACAGTTAAGTGATGATGTGCTTAAACAGTTCCGTGAAATGATCGGGAAAGAACTTAATACCAAAATAGACCTGGAGGAAAGGATAGATCCTGACATTACGGGAGGTTTCCAGCTTAAGATTGAAGATAAGTATATAGATGCCAGCGTAAGGACACAATTGAGAAAAATAGGGAAGGAACTGGCCACAAACTGAATATATTAAATATTACTAACCGGGAAAACAAAGATTACCAGATATGTCGAAGATTAAACCAGCAGAAGTTTCGAAAGTATTAAAGGATCAGCTAGAAGGTATCCAGACCGGTACTGCACTTGAAGAGGTAGGAACGGTTTTGCAGGTAGGGGATGGAATAGCCCGCCTTTACGGTCTGTCGAATGTAGAGTCAAACGAGCTGATTGAATTTGATAACGGGGTAAAGGCAATTGTACTTAACCTTGAGGAAGACAATGTGGGAGCTGTTCTGCTCGGACCATCGGAGGGGATTACCGAGGGCGATATTGCAAAGCGGACACGTCGAATAGCATCGATAATGGTTGGAGAAGGATTGCTGGGCAGGGTTGTTAACACCACCGGAGAACCTCTTGACGGTAAAGGACCTGTTGAGGGCGAACTTTTTGAAATGCCGTTCGAAAGGAAAGCTCCAGGTGTGATCTTCCGCCAGCCGGTTAAGCAACCCCTGCAGACAGGGATAAAGGCAATAGACTCAATGATTCCGATAGGTCGTGGCCAGAGAGAACTTATTATTGGCGACCGCCAGACCGGAAAAACGGCCATCGCCATTGATACAATAATTAACCAGAGAGAAAATTACAAAAAAGGGAAACCGGTATATTGCATCTATGTGGCAATCGGACAGAAAGGCTCAACCATTGCCAATATTGCAGCCACCCTTGAAGAGCATGGAGCACTTGACTATACCGTAATTGTACTGGCTACCGCTGCCGATCCGGCAGCAGCCCAGTTCTATGCCCCGTTTGCCGGTGCGGCCATCGGGGAATATTTCAGGGACACAGGAAGGGATGCCCTTATTGTTTATGAAGACCTTTCGAAACAGGCCGTATCTTACCGCGAGGTTTCTCTTCTGCTCCGGCGACCGCCAGGCCGCGAAGCATACCCCGGCGATGTGTTCTACCTTCATTCACGTCTGCTGGAAAGAGCAGCAAAAATTATTGAATCGGATGAAGTCGCAAATAAAATGAACGATCTGCCCGAGTCAATACGCAAAATGGTGAAGGGAGGTGGATCGCTTACTGCCCTGCCCGTGATTGAAACACAGGCAGGTGATGTGTCAGCATATATTCCAACCAACGTGATCTCAATTACCGACGGACAGATATTTCTGGAGTCTCACCTCTTTAACTCAGGCGTAAGACCTGCCATCAACGTTGGAATATCTGTTTCAAGGGTGGGAGGCAACGCCCAGATCAAATCGATGAAGAAAGTTGCAGGTACACTTAAAGTCGACCAGGCACAATACAGGGAACTGGAAGCTTTTTCAAAATTCGGGTCCGACCTCGATGCCGCAACAAAATCAGTGCTTGATAAGGGAGCCAAGAACGTAGAGATACTGAAACAGGGCCAGTATGCACCCGTTGATGTTGAAAAACAGATTGCAATAATATATTGCGGAACAAAAGGCCTGCTGAAAGAGGTACCTGTTGACAGGGTAAGGGAATTTGAAAAGGATTATATTGAGTTCCTTGAACTGAAGCATAAGGATGTACTTGATACCCTTGCCGCAGGTGATATAAATGATAAGGTAACAGGAATACTCGAATCGGTCGCTGCTGAAATAGCGATGAAATTCAAGGACTGAAAACAGTAATTTTAAATGGGCAGCCTGAAGGAAATACGAACAAGGATCGCATCTGTTAAATCGACCAGGCAGATAACATCAGCAATGAAAATGGTATCTGCTGCCAAGCTCAGAAAAGCACAGGATAAGATCGTTAAGTTGCGGCCCTATGCCAGCAAACTCCTGGAGATACTGTCGGATCTGAACAAGGTGATTGAGAAAAGTGAGGACGACAATTCCTATGGCAGGATAAGCGACCCGGAAAATATCCTGGTTATCGTTATTACTTCCAACAGGGGACTGTGCGGTGCATTTAATGCCAATGTAATACGTGAAAGTCTCAGACTGATATCGGAACAGTACAAGGAACAATATTCGGGTGGCAGATTATCGATTGTTACTATCGGCAGAAAAGGCTACGATTTTTTCAGGAAAAGAGGCTATAATCTTACACAAGA
>JBJKPH010000151.1:0-3341 GCA_046706585.1 Bacteroidales bacterium
ATCCTGAAAGGCGCAGTCACACTGTCGTTTCTCAGAATCCGCACAAGCATATCTCTGACCACCTCAATTATTATCAGATTGCCTCCTGTTATCGTTGTCCCGGACCCTTTCATAAAAGTTGTTGCAAATGCTTCCCTTACAGTTCTGTCAAGAGTTTCTGAGTCGGCTGACAGACCTTCAATTTCCGTCCTGGTTACCACTTCGCCGGTACGTGGGGCATATATCCTGTTCAGGGCATCGTGAAGAATATTTCCAAATGAGGGAGAATCAACCTGTTCCATTACTTCCTCCTGCTCCCTGAGTTTTGCAAGATAGCTGTAATAGAATTTCATCGGACATGTTATCCATGTATTTACCGCGCTGGGGGAAAGGTATGCCTGTGCCTCACTTCCAACATATTCCTTATGCAGTTTTGCCAGTTCCGGTTCTCTTTTTTCAATCGTTTCACTGAACCTGGCTGATGGCATTATTGTAAACCCCGAATCGATCATGGTGGGACTCATATCGCCATAACTTAGCTGAAGAAGGAAACGGCTCATCTCACCCGATTTTATTCCTTCGTTGCTACTGTTATATATAAATGTCACATTCTCAGCCTGGTGCAAAAGCCGGTAAAAGTAGTAGGCATATATTGAATCCTGATGTTTCACTGTCGGCAGTCCAAATGCTTCCCTCAGGTTATATGGAATATATGAGTTTGGGGGAACAGCTCTGGGTAATTTTCCTTCATTCATCGAGATGAATATGATATTACGAAAATCAAGAGCCCTTGTTTCGAGGATCCCCATAACCTGGAGTCCTTTTAAAGGTTCACCTGAAAAAGGAACAATAATATTCTTCATCACCCTATCGATCAGGCGATTAAGTATATTGAAGCCTATAATCTCATTTTCTTCCCTGACAATTAAAAGCAACTGGTTGAGCGAAACGATCATGCGAAAGGCATATTCACGCCTGAGGTCGCTGGCTGACCCTGTTCTGATCTCTTTCTCTTTTTCGTTTTCAGTTTCCTGCTCAGCATCCTCCGTTTTTTTCCATGTAAAACAGGTGATAAGCTCCTTCAGGTATTCAAGCATCTCAACAGTTCCCTCAATCTTCCTGAAGATAACGGCAAATGCTTCACAGGTATCCAGCAAATTACAGTTTACTCTTACATAGTTACCGGCCCTGATGGTATTGATCAGATCTTTGCTCTCCTCATTGTGATCCATTATTATATACTGGTGTTTGAGTATATTCAGGACATCATTATAGAAGAAATCCGGACCACCGGTTCCATGCCTGGAATTTTTCTGCAATCGCAGAAGGCTATGAACAAAACTGTATACGGGAGTTTGTTGAAGAGGATAACCCATCGTTACATTCAGGTAACTGATATTATCCGGTATTGAGTTGAGTACAGGAAGCAGCATCATTTCATCGGCGAGCACAACAGAAGTTTCGTTGGGTTCGTCAGACAAAGGAGGAGATACATCCAGGATGGAAGGTATGAGCCTTGCCTGTGCCACGTCTGAAGGGGTACTGTATATTTTCCATTCACGTGCCTTTGATACTGCACCGGTCAGATTATCTGTTTTCCACCTGTCATCAATGTCCTGTCCGAACTTTCTGACATTGGCAGCAATAAAATATCCGGCCTCATGCCTGTTATCAATACCATCCATTCCCTTTACGTACAGGTCGTCATAATCCCAGTAAAACCTTGCCTTACCTTCAGCTTTAAGGTGCAACATCAGTTTCTCTTCGCACCTGTTGAGCGCATTAAATCCAATAAAATGATACATTCCGGGTACAGATTCAGGATGCCATGAACCCACATCAAGTCTTTCTGTCTGGTGCCTGAATATCATCCCCTCATATCCGCAACCCTTTTTGAACAGGCTTTTCCTGTATCCGTCATACAGTGAAAGCAGTATATCCCACACTGCAAGGAAATCAGATTTTTCCCTTGTCATCACTGAGGGATCGAAATTGATCCAGAATCTTCTGATCACTTCTATGGTATCACTGTCAAGGCCGCCAAACTTTTCATCTATCTCCTTCATATCCCTCAGGCTCTGGAAGATTGAGAATGAAGGCACCAGGTATTTATCGACATCATCAAAATCGTTGACCATGGTCTCACCCCAGAAATAAAAATCATCAAATGTCCCGTGATCCTTGATCAGTTTCCTGTACTCCCTGAAAAGTTCAAAGATCAGTTCCAGCGGTTCTGCAACATTCAGCGGGGAATCAGACATGAACAGTTCGTTTATTGTCATTATTCCGGGAGACCACACCGGCTGATCAGTCAGATCAGCCAGGTAACGTGTAAAAAAGAGTGATGAACGCCTGTTTGGAAAGACCATGACTTGATCACCCAGACCATTACCAAAAGACTCATGCACTTGTTTTGCAATATGTTGAAGAAATATCTTCATCTCTTTGTATTAGTATTCATATCGTCCACACACTCCTGAACTACGCTATATTTCTTCCCCTGCCATGTATCAAGTTCACCCATTCGTTCTTCCACAAGCGAAACCAGCTGATCGCTTCGCTTCCTGTTCCACCTGGGCCCGGCAAGAAGGGATGGAGGTGCTTCGCCTGTAAAACGCTCAACTATTATCGAAGGATTCAGCTTTTCAAGGAAACTGATAATGAATTCGATATACTCCTCCCATGTAAATAACTCAAAATCATCAGGGTTATCCCTGAATTCCTTTTCCATGACAGTACCTTTGATTATCTGCAACTGATGGAATTTTACTGAGGTTAATGGAAGTGCAGAAATTATCCCGGCCTCATCGATCATCTCCTGCCTGCTTTCACCCGGAAGACCAAAAATGAAATGTGCACCAGTATTGATGTTTCGTAAGGCAGTTTCTTTTATCATCGCAGAAGAGAGCTCAAAGTCATGTCCTCTGTTAATCCTCTCAAGTGTACTGTTATAGCATGATTCAACACCATATTCAATGGAAAGGTATACCTCTCTGGCAAGCTTTTCGAAATAATCCAGCTTTTCCTCATCCATACAATCGGGCCGGGTCCCAATAACCAGTCCGACTACTCCAGGAATATCAAGAGCCTCGTCATATAACTTCTTAAGCTCATCAACGGGAGCATATGTATTTGAATACGCCTGGAAATATGCCAGGTAACCGACCGATCGCCTGTATCTTGTTGAATGGAACTCAATACCCTTCTTAACCTGTTCTGATACGGAAATCTCAGGAGTACAATATGACGGGTTAAACGCCCTGTTATTACAAAACGTACATCCTCCCCTTCCCACTGTTCCATCCCTGTTTGGACATGTAAATCCCGCATCGATGCTTATCTTCTGCACTCTGCCACCGAAC
>JBJKPH010000152.1:0-3653 GCA_046706585.1 Bacteroidales bacterium
CCCTGATATATTTTTCCAGGCCAAGGAATCGGTGAACAGGTTCTATGAACCACTGGCCGACATAGTTGCAGGATATATGAAGGATATCTCGAAACTGACCGGAAGGGAATATAAACCATTCGATTACTATGGCGATCCTAAGGCCGAGAACATAATAATAGCAATGGGTTCGGTAACCCAGACGATAAAGGAAACCATCGATTATCTTAATGGCAGGGGTGAAAAGCTTGGTCTTATATCAGTACATCTGTTCAGACCCTTCTCATCCAAATATTTCTTCGATGTCCTTCCGTCAACAGTGAAAAAAATTACTGTTCTCGATCGTAACAAAGACAACAGCTCAAACGGTGAAGCTCTTTACCTTGACGTCCGTGACCTGTTTTTTGAAAAGGAAAATAAACCAGTCATCCTGGGTGGACGATATGGCCTTTCCTCAAAAGACACTACACCTTCTATGATAGTTTCGGTATTCGAGAATATGAAACTGGACGATCCGAAAAACCTGTTCAGCGTTGGTATCAACGACGATGTTACTTTCCAGTCACTGCCCCTGCTACCCGAAATAAACGTCAGCGGCGGAGGTACTTTTTCTGCAAAATTCTACGGACTGGGATCAGACGGTACGGTAGGAGCCAACAAGAACTCAATAAAGATCATTGGTGAAACCACCGATAAGTATTGCCAGGCATATTTTGCTTACGATTCCAAGAAATCGGGTGGTGTGACAGTATCACATCTCAGGTTCGGTGACCAGCCTATCAGGTCGACATACCTGGTTAACACACCCGACTTCGTGGCATGCCATGTCGCACAGTATCTCGACAAATACGACGTTCTGAAAGGCCTGAAAAAAGGTGGCACATTCCTCCTTAACTCCAACTGGAGCAAAGATGAGGTGGCCGCAAAGCTGCCCGGTATTGTTAAGAAATACCTTGCCGAAAATGATATAAACTTCTATATGATCGATGCAACCAGTATTGCAGAGGAGATTGGGCTGGGCAACCGTACAAATACTATCATGCAGAGTGCATTCTTCAAGGTTGCAGGCGTGATTCCTTACGACAGGGCCGTTGACGAGATGAAGAAGTTTGCAAAGAAATCATATGGTGCCAAGGGTGAAGCTATAGTCAAAATGAACTACGCTGCCGTTGATAACGGTGGAGATGTTATAAAGGTAGAAGTACCTTCCGAATGGAAGGATATAGTACCTGAAACAAAAAATACTGATGAGGATCTTCCCGATTTTATCAGGGATGTGATGATCCCTGTTAACTCTCTCAAAGGCGACGATCTGCCGGTGAGCGCTTTCAGCGGAAGGGAGGACGGAACATTCCCTGCCGGTACAGCTGCATACGAGAAAAGAGGTGTTGCATCGTGGATACCAGAGTGGATACCTGAAAACTGTATTCAGTGTAACCAGTGCTCGTTCGTATGCCCACATGCATCTATTCGTCCTTTCCTCCTTACCGATAAGGAAGCTGAAGCAGCTCCTGAAGGAACAGTTACAGTTCAGGGTATAGCCCAGCTTAAGGAATACAAATTCAGGGTACAGGTAAGTGTACTCGACTGCAACGGATGCGGTAACTGTGCCGATGTATGTCCGTCAAAAGAGAAGTCGTTGGTAATGAAACCGTTCGATACTCAGTTGGGAGAAGCCGAAAGATGGACATATATGCACGAAAAGGTTGGTTATAAGGATACCGTGGTAGACAAGATGAAGACTGTTAAGAACAGCCAGTTTGCCCAGCCTCTGTTCGAATTTTCAGGTGCATGCTCTGGATGCGGTGAAACACCGTATATCAAGAATATTACCCAGCTGTTCGGTGAGAGAATGGTGATAGCCAATGCAACCGGGTGCTCATCTATATACGGAGGATCAGCTCCTTCTACTCCATATACAATAAATAAGGATGGTCACGGACCTGCATGGGCAAATTCACTCTTCGAAGATAATGCTGAGTATGGCCTGGGTATAGCTACCGGTATTAAACAGATGCGCAGCAGGATAGCTTCGAGGATGGAGGAAGCTCTGAATAACGGGCTTGGTGGTGAGATGAAAGAGGCATTTACCGAATGGCTTAATTCGATCGATGACGCAGAAATGTCAAAGACAGCAACAGATAAGGTGCTCGCATTGTGCGGTAAGAACCAGGACGAATTGTCAAAAGAACTGGTTGGACTGAAACAGTACATGGTGAAAAAATCGGTATGGATATTCGGTGGTGACGGATGGGCTTATGATATCGGTTACGGAGGTCTCGACCATGTTCTGGCATCAGGCGAAAATGTAAATGTGCTTGTACTTGATACCGAGGTATATTCCAACACAGGCGGACAGGCTTCAAAAGCCACACCGGTGGGTGCAGTGGCCAAATTCGCAGCATCAGGTAAGAAGATACGTAAAAAGGACCTGGGGCATATGGCTATGAGCTATGGATATGTATACGTCGCACAGGTGGCAATGGGTGCCAGCCAGAGCCAGTACCTCAAAGCAATACGCGAAGCCGAGGCTTACCCCGGACCTTCACTGGTTATTGCCTATGCACCATGTATCAATCATGGTCTGCACAAAGGCATGGGTAAATCACAGGCACAGGAAGATGATGCAGTAAAAAGCGGGTACTGGCACCTTTATCGCTTCGACCCAAGGCTCGAAGCAGAAGGAAAGAACCCATTCCAGCTCGATTCGAAAGAGCCTGACTGGGAAAAATTCCAGGATTTCCTGAAGTCAGAGGTACGTTACACATCACTGCTGAAATCATTCCCTGAATCAGCATTGGAACTCTTTACAGCAGCCGAGGAAAATGCCAAATGGAGGTACAACTCCTATAAGCGACTCTCAGCGATGGAATACCAGGATTAAATCCAATAAAAATATGAATATTGCGCCTCGTTTTTGCGGGGCGTTTTTTTTGTGGTACGACGGTGTGGCGGTGTGGCGGTACGGCGGTACGGCGGTGCGGAGCAGGCGAGGCAAAGGTTGGGATTAGGAAATCCCTCCCTAACGGGGCTGGAGAGGTTGTCGCAGATCTCCTACCACCCGTTGTCGCAGATCTCCGAATCTGCGACTCATTGTATACATATTCCAGTATTCCAGCAACCACAATTACACCCCCTACATTACTGCGCACTGTTTACTCCTTTCAAAGGGGGAGTTTATTTTATTATCTTTGCACCGAAAACCTTACTATGGGTCGAATAATAGCAATTGACTACGGGCAAAAGCGTACAGGAATGGCAGTTACCGATCCTGCCGGGATAATTGCATCCCCCCTGGCTACTATTCCCACCGGCGAGGTTGAGAAGTTCCTGGATGAGTACAACAGGAGTGAAGGCATTGATGCACTGGTAATAGGGTACCCGGTCACATTGAACAATATGCCTTCGGAGATGGTTAAGGAAATAGATCCGTTTATAAGAAGACTGAGAAAATTATTTCCAGGTATGGAAATATACCCCATCGACGAGAGGTTCACATCATCGATAGCACACAGGGCGATCATAGATGGAGGAGTGAATAAGAAAAAGCGCGGGGATAAAGGACTTGCTGACAGGATAAGTGCTTCACTTATTCTGCAGACATACCTGGAGATGAAAAGCAGGAATAAACTATAAATATTATTTTGATGGTATTACCTATTTATGTGTATGGC
>JBJKPH010000153.1:0-3470 GCA_046706585.1 Bacteroidales bacterium
ATCCTGAAGAAATGATCCGGATCGAGGGTATGCTCACCTGAGATCATATTCATGAACTGTATAAAGTGGCTGTTGGTCAGTATCCTTTCATTATTGTTTGTAAAAAAGGCAACTCCTTCATTCAGTACATTGAGGTGATTGAACAAACGTTCTTTTTCAACAGCAAGGTCATCTTTTGTTCTTCTCAGGTTGTTATAAATGCTTATTATCTCTTCCCCAATCACACCAAGCTCATTCTTCGGGAAAGGTACATTGTTATCGAAAGTTTCATCTCTCCCTATTGTCACTGCAAAATCCTTTAGACGTGTCACAGATTCGCTGAACCTGTTGGTGACGGCAAGCAGTATGAGCCAGATAAGAACGAATAATGTGAGTATAACAACAAGAAACATTTTTTCTGTTGTCAGGAAATTAACAATATTGATATCATATACCACAGCAGCTCTTATATAGAACCTGTTATAAAATCTGGCGTAATAATAATATGATACTCCTGTAGTTGCCGATTTTCTTACGTTAGTACCAAATTCTGAATATGTCGATTGCATTATCTCAGGCCTTGTCTTGTGGTTTGCCATTGTATTCCAGTCCTTTACAAAACTGTCGTAGAGCACTTTTCCTGAAGGGTCGATAATAGTTATACGTAGTTCTTCCTGGGGAAGTATCTTAACAAGTGAATCGATAATCCTGAAATTTCCTTTTTCGTAGACACTGTTATCGTTAATAAAATTATTTGTTGTAACAGTTATATTATAAAGTTCATCATTCAGTGTTTCTATCCTGTACTTCTTTTCACGATGATACAGGTATATAACAATTACTAGTGTGAATAAGAAGAACACACTGAAATAATACAGGAAAAGATTATTACGAAATCGGCTTTTAGCAATCATATAGACAGTATTTTAGTATTTCAGAATTCAAAAAAATATCCGTAACCTGTTTTGTTTTTCAGGTTAGAGCTGTATTTCCCTATTTTACTTCTTATCCTTGCAATATTAACATCAACGGTTCTGTCTGTTACAATAACATCTCCTCCCCATATCCTCTTAAGGATATCTTCCCTTGAAAATACTTTACCATTGTTTTCGAGAAGAAGCTTCAGTATTTCAAATTCCTTCCTTGTAAGATCTATTTTATCTTTTTCAATTATTATACGTTTTCTGACATTATCAAGTTCAATTTCACCGAACTTTTGTATCGATTCTTCCACTGTTTCTGTTTCGGTTCTTTTAAGAACCGCCTTTACTCTTGCCGTTAACTCGTTTATAGAGAATGGTTTGGCAATATAATCGTCGGCACCGATGCTGAAGCCGGTCAATACATCATTTTCTGTGTCTTTGGCGGTAAGGAAGATAACCGGGGTATTTATTTTATATTCTTTCTTTAGCTTTTCTGCCAGTTTAAACCCCGATACAGGTCCCATCATAACGTCAAGAAGGAACAGGTCATAATTGAAAAGTGATTTTTTAAGAGCTTCCTCTGAGGAGTGTGCTGTTTCAGTATCGAATCCTGCATTATTCAGATTATACTGCAAAATTTCACACAGATCCTCTTCATCATCCACTATTAATATTTTGTATTTTCTTGTATCCATAGGTTTTAGGAATTTGGACAGCTTTACCCTTCATGATTTTCTGTTTCCTTATCGATATCCGAATGCCTGATATCCGTACCCTGCAGTGAATATATCGTTGCCTCGGCTATATTTGTTGCATGGTCGGCAATCCTTTCAATATTTGTAATAATATTTTTAAGGTCAGCATAACTGATAAGCATTTCTTTGATCTTGTCGCTGATTTTGGCTTTTGAGATACTGTTAATAAGCAGTTTTTGGTTCATCTCGTCAACGATAGGATCATTTTTTATTGTCCAGATTGCAAAGTCGAGATCGCTGTTAACAAATGACAACAATGATTTTTCAACCATAATCTTGCCGGAAGCCAGCATATTAAGGAGCAGTTCAGACATAGACTTGTATTCAGGCGATGATTCCACATATTTGATTGTACTCATGATATTCATCACAAGATCGCCTATCCTTTCGAGGTTAAGTACCATCCTGTATACAGCTACAAGTTTTCTGATGTCGGAGGCTACGGGCTGGTAAAGGACGATTGAGTTAATGAACTGATCGCTTATACTGATCTCAAAAGTATCAATATCCTGTTCGTTCTTTTTTATTTTTTCTACAAGCTCTTCCTGTTTGGCTTTATCTTCGGTGGACATTAGTTTTTCAATGAGGCTGAGCTGTGCAAGAACAAGATTGGCCATGTCGTTGAAACTGTTCATCACCTCCTGTATGGATTGTTCCTTTTTTGTATACATTTCTCAATTATTTAAGTGCAATTTAGCTATTTTCAGTACAGACTGATCATCAACCGAATTTACCTGTCAGATATCCTTCCGTTCTTGAATCTCTGGGATTAGTAAACATAGTGTCTGTCTTTCCATATTCCACTAATTCCCCCAGGTACATAAACATTGAGTTATCGCTTATGCGGGCAGCCTGCGACATGTTATGTGTTACCAGAAGAACAGTATATTCTTCCTTCAGCTTTACAAGAAGATCTTCTATCCTGGCTGTTGCCACAGGGTCGAGAGCTGATGTGGGTTCGTCGAGGAGAAGCACATCTGGACTGAATGCTATGGCTCTTGCTATGCACAGACGTTGTTGCTGGCCTCCCGAAAGGAAGGTTCCTTTTTTGAATAGAGAATCTTTCACCTCCTCCCAGAGGGTCACATCAGCCAGCGATTTTTCAACTATCTCATCACGTTCACTTCTTTTTAGTTTAATGCCGTTAAGCTTGTAACCGGCAAGTACATTCTCATAGATATTCATTGTCGGAAACGGATTGGGCCTCTGGAATACCATGCCTATCTTTCGTCTGAGGTTAATAGTCGACATTTCACGTATATCCCTGTCATGAAGCAAAATAGACCCTGATGTAGTAATGTTGGGATACAGTTCGTGCATCCTGTTGAAAGCCCTTAGCAGGGTACTCTTGCCACATCCGGATGGTCCCATGATGGCAGTGATGGCCTTGCTTTCTATAACTGCATTAACCCCTTTGACAGCCTGTTTCCCGGCTTCGTACGAGACTGACAGATCCCTGACTTTTAGTATTGGATTAGTGATATTTAAATTTGTTTCAGTCATTTTCTTTTTCCGGTCTTATGTTTAGCAGACAGTCTGCCTGAGATAATATTTAATGTAAGAACAAATACCATCAGGAAAAGCGATGAGCTCCATACAAGTTTAACCATATTAGGATCATTATAAAATTCCCAAATAAGTAAAGGTACTGCATTTGTCGGTTGTGTAATATTAAGATTTATTGCAGGGCTTCCAAGTGCTGTAAGCATCAGAGGCGCCGTTTCTCCCAGTATACGTGAGACAGAGAGAAGGACTCCTGTGGATAACCCGCTTATACTACTTGGGATAAGTACTTTTATTATAACCTTATGAT
>JBJKPH010000154.1:0-4346 GCA_046706585.1 Bacteroidales bacterium
TCTTTTGGGTGATAATATGAAGCCTCACAACCAGTATTTTTACCTTCTTCTCACCCTTGGTATTCCGGGTTTGCTGGCTTTCCTGCTCCTGTATGCCTATGTTGTGAAAAAGACTGGTGCATACAGATATCTTATGTTCAGGATATTTCTTGTTGCCATCGCTGTTTGTTTTCTTGCAAATAATTTTTTCGAGGGTCAGCCCGGACAGGAACTGTTCGTATTTTTCTCCGTAATCTATTGTTTCCTCTATCCGGGGCTTGAAAGCAACCATTCATATGTGAAAGGGGAATAAGGAATCATGAGATTCATGATCTTATTTTCTTATCATCACAGGGTAGGATAAAATGCATCCTCTATATGCTCAATTTCGCGTCTGCCACCGTCGACAACAACAGTTATTATATCGAACCTGATCTCCCTTTCATCCGGATTTCTGTTTATCCATGTTTCTGCCGCGAAGATCAGGTTTCTCTGTTTTGGTACCGATACGGCATCACGGGGATGAAGCTGAAAGTCTGCCATTCTTGTCTTAACTTCCACAAAAATTATATAATTATCATCACAGGCAATTATGTCAACCTCTTTCCTGCCAGTTCTCCAGTTCCGTTCAAGGATCCTGAATCCTTTTGCAGTAAGGTGCTCAACGGCAAGTTCTTCACCCAATTCTCCCAATGAATGAGATTCAGCCATTTTACGGATATATTGTCAGACCGATATTATCTTATTCTTCAGTGCATAAAAGATCAGGGCAGCAGTATTTTTAGAGCCTGTTTTACTGAGCAGGTTTGCCCTGTGCTTGTCAACTGTTCGTTTACTGATGAAAAGTGTGTCAGCAATTTCCTGGTTCGACAATCCTTCGCAGATCTTCATAAGGATCTCTTTCTCCCTTTTCGAAAGATTTGCCATTTTCGTCTCCGTTTCCCTGGTCTTTATTTTCTGTATAACATGGTGCAACAGTTCCTGTGAAAAGTAGTTTCCACCCCCATTTACTGCAAGTATTGCATCCCTGACTTCGTTAATATCGGAATCTTTAAGCAGGAATCCTTTTGCCCCGGCATCCACCATCTTATAATAGTATTCTTCCTCCCCGTACATCGACAGGGCAATGACCCTGATATCGGGGTTTATCTCAAGAGCTTTTCTGGTTGCTGTTATCCCGTCCATGACCGGCATATTAATATCCATCAGTACAATGTTGCAATCACATTCAGGCAGTATATTGAGTAATTCAGAGCCGTTCCCTGCTTCGCCGGCAACGGTAAATTCATCAAAAGCATCCAGTAATATCTTTAAACCGTTCCTGAAAAGCTGGTGGTCATCGGCTATAATAAGGCGTATCTTATCCATTCTCGTTGTATGTATAGTCAGTATCGCTTATTTCCAGTTTAATAAATGCCTGGGTTCCTTTTCCGGGTGAACTGTCGAGTACAAATATACCGTCAACCGACTTGACCCTGGTTATTATGTTCGACAATCCCATTCCCATCTTCCCTTCCATTTCATTCTCCGTCTTATTGAATCCCCTGCCGTTGTCACTAAAGTGCAAAATAAGAAAATTTCCCTGTTTGTTAAGATCAATATCGATCTTTGATGCCCCTGAATGCTTGATTGAGTTATTGATAAGTTCGCACAGGGCCCGGTACATTACAACTTCGACATCGCTGTTAAACCTCTCCTTGTTGATATTCGAAGTTAATTCAATATTGAATACACGGGTCTGGTTTACCTTTGAGATAAATGAGTTGGCTGCACTTAACAATCCAAAGTTAGACAATATATGGGGGCTTAGGTTTTTGGAAATGTCCTTGATCGTACCGATAGCTTCGTTCACCACACGCTGAGTGTTCGAAAGGATCTCCGTTCCTGTGGGATCGGTTATCCTGCCCGAGAGAGCTGACAGTGACATTTTTACGGTTGACATCAGCGGGCCCAGTCCGTCATGCAGGTCTTTGGCAAATCTTTTTCTTTCATTCTCCTCTGTTGTTATTACTGCATGAAGGACCCTTCTTTCGGCCCTTGACCGGTCGGCTTCGGCAGCCTTTAGTGAGAAAAATATCTCTCTCATCAATATAACTCCTGTGATGATCATTACCGAAATGAGAGTTCCCAGCCATTCATCGATGACCATCATCTCTTCTGATGCACCTCCGCTTGAGAGCTCTGCAAGCTGAATTATCTTACGGGCAGCCATCAGGGTAAAAGCTGATGAGAGAAGGATCCATGTAAGCCTGTATATGGTTATTTTCATGAACCTGATGGCCCCTGATGCTGCAACAATCTGCAGCCCGAATGAAATTACTAGAGCAAGTAACCTGATCATGTGGTTGTTTTTTGTTTATAATACAAAAATAGGAGATTATATTTTACTGACAGGAATGCCACCTGAGATATAAATTTTCGTAAATTGAAAATTATAGAACAGTTTGTAACATAATATATTTTCATTCACCAAAATCGTAATAATATTGTCATCAATAAATTGCGTAAAGCACACATATACAGATAACTAACAGCATGTTGTTGAAAACTTGTTTATAATGACGGAGGCACATTATAAGTCATGGTTTCGTTAATTCATAATTTCGTTTTCCCTTTACGTACATAGTAAGTGTGCCTTTAAGGAATGACATAGTATTCTTTAATATATTTTACATCTTTTAAGGAATGTTTTTAGCAGCCACGAATTACCGTGGAGTATATCAGTCTTTTCGGCTTTCCGGTGTCATATTCCGGGGCAAATCCTATTAGTTTAATTGTGAAACCCTAATGATGATAAAAATAATTAATACTGTTAATCAAATCAAAAATCTAATTTTATGAGAAACAAAATGAAGTCAATTTTACTGATGACATTGCTTGGTCTGGTAAGCGTAATAGCTTTTGGCCAGGGCAACTCTGTCATCAAGGGAAAGATCATTGATCCCTCGGGCGAAACCGTTGTCGGGGCCAATATCTACCTTAAGGGGACTACAATTGGGACAGCAGCTGACCTGGAAGGGAATTTCACCCTTTCCACTTCTGAGCGGGGGAATTTTACCCTTGTCATTTCATTTGTAGGTCTTTTACAACAGGAGAGGGAGATAACCCTTAACGGTTCGGAGATCGATCTTGGCACAATTACCATGGAAAGCGATGCCGTTGGTCTGGCCGAAGTATCTGTATTTGCAAATATTGCAATTGACAGGAAAACGCCGGTTCCCGTGTCTAACATAAAGCCTGCACAGATAGAGGCCAGGCTTGGTATGCAGGAATTCCCTGAAATACTCAAATCTACCCCCGGTGTTTATGCTACCAAGCAGGGTGGTGCATTTGGTGATTCCAGGATCAATATCCGAGGATTCAATTCAAGGAATTCGGGTACAATGATCAATGGTGTTCCTGTAAACGATATGGAAAATGGCTGGGTTTACTGGTCGAACTGGGCAGGTTTGTCGGATGTTACCCGTACAATGCAGGTGCAGAGAGGACTCGGAGCATCAAAGGTCGCCATTCCTTCAGTTGGAGGTACGATCAATATCCTTACAAAGACAACCGATGCCGAAAGCGGAGGAAGCGTCTATTACGGAACAGGGAATGACAATTATACAAAGATTGGCTTTACTGTTTCCACAGGTCTGACCGAAAACAACTGGGCATCGACCATTTCACTGTCGAAAACATCAGGTGATGGTTATGTTGCCGGAACAGCGTTCGAATCATGGTCATATTATCTCAATATTTCGAAAATAATCAACGACAGGCAAAGAGTGGCATTTTCGGTATTCGGTGCTCCGCAATGGCACGGACAGAGAAGCACCAAGATGCTTATCGACACCTATAAGGATCCGACTATTAACAGTATTAAGTATAACTCGGACTGGGGTTATAAGAATGGTCAGGAATTTTACATTAAAAAGAATTATTTTCACAAACCCATGGCCATCCTGAACCATTTCTGGGATGTGAATGAGAACCTAAGTATTTCAACCGCTGCCTATCTTTCGATTGGAACAGGAGGAGGAACCGGTACAGCAGGAGTCAACAAATTCTATGATCCCAATTACCTTGTCCAGGGGCAGCCTGATATCGACAGGATAGTGGCAGAGAACATGGCAAACGGGGCTAACGGATCGGAATCAATACTCAGGACTTCAGCCAACAACCATTTCTGGAGTGGTCTTATCTCAAGCGGTACATACACACAGGGATGGCTGTCGGTTACTGGCGGTGTCGACCTGAGATATTACAAGGGAAAACATTACCAGGAAGTTGTCGACCTTCTGGGAGGTGATTTTTACCTCGATCCCAGTTCTGATATTAATCACCCGAACAAGGTGGCAACAGTTGGCGATAAAATAGGATACTGG
>JBJKPH010000155.1:0-2287 GCA_046706585.1 Bacteroidales bacterium
TCGACATCCATGCCGTTCTCTTTCAGTATCAGTTGTGTGAGATCGAGCGGGAAGCCGTAGGTATCATACAGTATAAAAGCATCCCCGCCGGGAAGAACTTTATTACCACCTGACCGAAGATCATCTATCTCATTCTCAAGGAGTCTGATCCCTCGTCCCAGCGTATTAAGAAATGTCTTTTCTTCGTGATGAATGACTTTTGATATATGTTCGTGATGCTTTTTCAGTTCCGGGAATGTATCGCCCATTGTTGATATAAGTGCAGGCAGCAACCTGTGGATGAACGGTTCTTCAATTCCAAGGTTGGTATATCCATATCT
The DNA here is from genome assembly GCA_046706585.1 of Bacteroidales bacterium. GTDB lineage: Bacteria > Bacteroidota > Bacteroidia > Bacteroidales > VadinHA17 > JBJKPH01. The sequence continues at coordinate 321 of JBJKPH010000155.1, forward strand.
TATGGCCCTTCTCAGGATACGTCTGATAACATAGCCTGCCTTGTTGTTAGAAGGGATCTGACCGTCGGCTATAGCAAATGAGACTGCCCTGAGATGATCGGCGATCACTCTCATAGCCGTATCAGATCTTTCATCCGCACCATACCTCCTTCCTGCAACTGACGATATTTCTTTTATCAGGGGCTGGAAAATGTCAGTATCATAGTTTGACTTTTTCCCCTGGATAACCATACAGAGCCTCTCAAATCCCATACCTGTATCAACATGTTTTTCAGGCAGAGCTTCAAGCGACCCGTCAGCTTTCCTGTTGTACTGTATGAACACAAGGTTCCATATCTCAATTACCAGAGGGTGGTCCCTGTTGATAAGTGTATGTCCGGGTGTTTTGATCCTCTCGGGCTCATCGCGCAGGTCGACATGTATTTCTGAACATGGTCCGCAGGGACCGGTATCACCCATCTCCCAGAAGTTATCCTTGCGTGAGCCGTTAATAATCCTGTCGGGTTGACTGTCAAAGCACTTTTCCCAGTATCCGGCAGCTTCATTATCCCTCTCTATTCCCTCCACGGGACTTCCTTCGAATACTGTGGCATAGATCCTGTCCTTAGGGATTTCGAGCACTCCGGTCAGGAATTCCCACCCCCATTCAATCGCTTCTTTCTTGAAATAATCACCGAACGACCAGTTCCCCAGCATTTCAAACATAGTATGATGATAGGTGTCATGACCAACCTCCTCAAGATCATTATGTTTGCCGGATACCCTGAGGCATTTCTGGCTGTTGGCAACACGCAGGTCAGTTGCAGGAGTATTACCCAGGAAAATGTCCTTGAACTGGTTCATGCCTGCATTTGTGAACATCAGCGTGGGATCATTTTTGATGACCATCGGCGCTGACCTGACAATAGTATGTTGTTTTGATTCGAAAAACTTGAAAAAGGCCTGTCTAATATCTTTAGAAGTCATTTCGCTGCTCATTCCAGGATTCAAAATACTTTGTTTAACGGGTTTGTAAAATTAGTTTATTTTATTAGATTTGCCTCAATTAGAGCGAAAAATCAAAGTGGGTTAAAACCTATTGTATTGGGAAAGAGGTATTTTTTAGATAAGGAAGATCTTCTGTTTAAAAGTGCTAAGCGTAAGCCGGGGGAGAAACTTTTCAGGTTATTTCTTGGGTTCGTTTTATCACTTGCTCTTGCTCTTCTATACGGTTTTTCATTCAAGCATTTTTTCGGTTCACCAAAAGAGAAGAAGCTCGAAGCTCAGGTGGAGGAATACCGTTTTATGTATTCTATGGTTGATAAGGATCTTACCGGCCTTGACAAAAGGTTACAGGAGATAACCGACCAGGAAGATAATATGTTCAGACCGGTACTCGACATGGAGGCTCTGCCCCAATCATTCAGGCAATCGGGTTATGGTGGTACCAAAAAGTATGAAGAGCTGGAAGGATATATGAATTCTGATATCCTTGTTTCAATAAACCGGCACCTTGACGAGATATTAAGGAAAGCATACGTTCAGTCGAAATCATTTGACGAGATAGTCCCCGTTGCGTCCACATGGAAAGACTCGATCGAACATACCCCTTTGATAAAGCCTGTAACGGTCAATATTCCGCTTGGTGACGGCATAATGTTCAGGGAGGTTCATCCGGTTCTGGGCGACTCGAGGTGGCATTACGGGCAGGACTTTACCGCCCCGATCGGGACGAAGGTTTATGCTACTGCCGATGGAGTTGTGACCAGGGCAGCATGGACACCTTATGGTTATGGTAACAGGATAGAAATAGATCATGGTTACGGGTATGTGACCATATACGCACACCTGAGCCAGTTTAAGGTTAAGAAAGGAGATAAAGTCAAAAGAGGTCAGATAATTGGCCTGTCAGGAAACACAGGAGTATCCACCGGTCCGCACTTGCATTACGAAGTTCATAGTGACGGAAGAGTAAAGAATCCGGTTAA
>JBJKPH010000156.1:0-8408 GCA_046706585.1 Bacteroidales bacterium
ATGCTTGTCTATTTCTATGAGAAGTTATCCAACACCCATCATAGTTATTCAATGCCTACATATGATGACCGTCCGCACTTTTCGGAATACGCCAGTGACGGTTACCTGGTGCTGATGCCCGATATCAAGTATTATACAGGCGAACCGGGATGGGATGCCCTCGACTGTGTTACCTCAGCTACGAAAAAAGTGATCGATCTGGGCTACGCCGATCCAGATCATATGGGATTGCAGGGACATAGCTGGGGAGGATACGAATCGTCGTTTATTCTTACCCAGACTGATATGTATGCCTGTGTGGTTACGGGAGCACCGGTTACCAACCTTACGAGCATGTATAACATCCTCTATAAAAACTCAGGGACAAATAACCATGGGATTTTTGAAAGGGGACAGGTAAGAATGGGTAAAGGGATGTTTGATGACCTTCAGAACTATATTGACCAGTCACCTTTGTTCAATGTTCCGAAGATCACTACTCCATTCATGATCCTTCAGGGTACCGTCGATGGTGCGGTTGACTGGAACCAGGGACTTGAGTTCTATAATGCTGCCAGAAGGCTTGGGAAAAAGGTGATCTTCCTGTCATACCCCGATGAGAATCACCATCTGGCTATCAAGAATAACCAGATCGATTTCCAGAAAAGGATGAAACAGTTCTTCGACCACTACCTAAAAGGAACTGATGAACCCGACTGGATGAAGGAGGGAATCCCTTACGACGAAAAAGTGTACAACAAGGCGAAGTAATAGCATGGAGCAAGGGGCTAGGCAAAAAGCTTTATAAGCATTTTCTCCAAGCTCCAAGCCCCTTGCCCCATGCCCGCCTCAGGCGGTTTTATCTCCATGCAGGGACCATTCTCCTGTTTTCATTTCTGGGTGACTTTTCCGGATCGTATGGAACCCCGTCGGTGATCCATGCCGGTGCCTCCTTGCCCTTCAGGTAATAATCGAAGTATTGCTTCAGACGCGTTTGTATATCAATCCTGTTGGCCTTCTGTCTCAGTCCGTGACCTTCGCCCTCGTATGACAGGAATATCACAGGCTTTTTGAGATACCTCAGAACACTGTAGTATCCCAGTGAATGTTCCCACTGAACAACATTATCGGCAGTACCATGGAAAAGTAAGAGAGGAGTATTCATGGTTTCAGCATTGAATACGGCTGACTCCCTGAGGTATATATCAAGACCGTGGATAAAATCTGTTCCAAGTCTTCCCTGTCCGACAATGTAATAATTCTTTTCTATATGTCCGTCTCCTACAATATCGATCGAGAATGCCTGTACAAGGTTGCTTACACCGGCCCCGGCTGCAATGGCTGCAAACCTGTTTTTCTGGGTTGCGATATACTGGCCGCAATGACCTCCGAAGCTGAAACCTTCATACCCGATATGATCTTCATCAACATAGCCCAGTTCAATTACTTTCCTGATTGCTGCATCGATACATTCATGCATATCGGAGTGGGGAGTGCCGATGTTAAAATGGATATCAGGCTGGAGGAACAGGTATCCGTCAGATACATATGTCATCTCGCATATACTTGAACCGCCGATAGATACTGTTGGGTAGGAATACATATTCTGAGACAGTTTCTCGTATGAATATACCATCATCGGCAGCTTTTCTCCCTCTTTGTAGTTATCAGGAATACTAAGTATTCCCTGCAGCGGAACACCGTCATCGTTGGTATAGTTGATCAGTATTCTGTGTTCCCAGAGGTAATCTTTTTGCTGGGGATTGGTAGTTGTAAGTTTTTTGGGATTTGAAAAGTCCGATTTAGCAAGGTATGCTTCAGGGAAACTTTTGTAATCACCTTTCTTAAAGACCACCACGTCAGCTGTTTTTGCTTTTATCAGTCCGCTGCCTCTTCTTCCGGCCGAGAAGGATGCCGGTTCATAGATCAGCTGTTTCAGTTTCTTATCCTGCAGACGGTAGAATCCAGCATATTTGGTCTTTACATTAAATGCCGAAAGCAGGAGAGGGGAGGAGAGATCGATATACCTGTCCTCTATCTCAGGTTTGCCGGTGAAACTCATATCTTCGACAGTGAACCGGGTATCCGGGTCGTCCCTGGAAGCAGTAAGGTTCTCGGCTTTACTGATCCCGTCGACCGGCAATAGCCATAAATCAACGAAATGGTTAACGATCACTGCTTTACCACCTTTTGCCCAGCCTGTAAAACCATAATCGGGAGTACTGCCAAAATGATCATTCTCCTTATCAATAAACGATACTCCGGCCCCTGATGAGATATTTATCCTCTTATCGTTTGCAAAGTTATAACACCAGTAATTACCGTCGATCCACATTACAACGTTCTCACCGTCAGGAGAGACATTTACACTGCCCGGATACTCCTTTTCGACCAGCTTCTTTTCACCTGTTACCATGTTTACCCTGTATAGGTCGTATCTTCTTATATCCCAGTCGGTGATATATGGTGAGCTATCCATTTCCAGCGCCCATCTGTCGGTTCCGCGGCTGCGAATCAGCCTCTGGTCTTCATTGCTGGTCAGCGGTATTATTTTCTTTGATTTTATTGAGAATACTGCATCATAGGTAGCATTACCTGATTGTTCAGCTTCTGTTACCTGCTGGGAGAATATTTTCTCGTCTTTCCAGTGCCATACATCAACAGTTGCTTTTTGTTCGCTGTTTCTTGTCTGGTTTGCATTCTCTTGTTTATCAGTAGGTTCGTATTCCATGATCTTCAGGAATATCCGTCCCCCGTCATTGCTCCATTCCATTCCGCCTGAAGATGAACCGCTTCCGGCTCCACGCCCCATATATCCTGACATCCCGCCTGAAGGTGTTCTGTTCCCGGTGGCAAGACCCATATTTTCAGGCATCCCGGTAAGTTCTTTTACAGGATACTCTGCTTTTACCATGCGGGAGGATCCGATCCCGGTGATAGTTACGATACCGGCATTCTCATAGTCTGCAGTACCATTCTCACTGGTATATTTAAGTGCAGCCAGGGCTGTCCGGTCTTTGTTCCAGGTAAGATTTGAATAAATGAAATTACCGGTAAGCAGGGGCAGGGTTGTTTTCTTTTTAAGATCGAAAAGGTAAATACCATTTCCCCTTGTATCGTCCGAAGAGATCGTATAGACAAGGTAAGGTGATCTTTTATCGGCCAGATATTCACCCATATCTCCGATAAAATGTTCCATCAATTCATCCAGGTCATATATCAGCAGGCTGCTCCTGTCGCTGGACACGAAATAATTCATATCCTCAAGGAATGAGAATTGTGCATTCGATTCATACCGGCGCGTGAATCCTGTTGCCAGGTTTCTCAGTTCAATAATGGTTTTCGCATTTCCGTTCCCTGAACTGTTCCTTGCGCTTGCGGAACCGTTCCTGCCATTCCCTGAGCCACCTCTTCCGCTTTCGGGCTCAATGCTGTAAGCTATCCATTCAGATGATGATGAGAACCGGGGATTTGCACCGCGTTCTATTCTCTGCTTTATACCGTCTGAATTGCAGATATAAAGCACATCAGTTTTTGCATCAGAACCGTAGAAGTCAGTTTCGTTCTTTGTTGAATCTTTTTTACCGGCGTTCTGATTGCTGCCGGCATCAGGACGTTCATTTAAAGAATACAAAACAGTATACCATTTACCATTATCGGAAAGAGTTACCGAGTTGTTTCTCCAGAGTTCAATATCGTCAAGACCCAGGGCCTTTTTTCCTGTCTGGCCCTTAAGGCCTGAAGTCAGTGATAGCGATACCAGCAGAATGAGAGCTGATGGAATAAGAGCAGATCTGGTAGATTTCATGATTGATTAGGTTATGATTAGAAATGTATAAATATACCAATTGATTGAAGATAAAAGATAAAAGGATAAAGAAAAAAGAGTTTGAAGAAGGTTGAGAGTGAGTTGAAATTGACCATCTTTCAGAGGGTCAAGGTTGAGAGTGAGTCTAGAATGAGTTGAAGCTTTCATTGGCAGCCGCAGCTTAAGCGAAAGTTGCAGCGAAGGAGGGGTGTTGGTTGTACAACAGACAATATTTTCAACGATACCTCATTCGTTACCGAAATAGTCTGAATAGATCAGTTTGCCGGATGAATCATAAATCTCACTTTTCCTTACTTCACCGCAGCCGTTGAAACAGTACTGTAAGCCAACAAGATCACCCATGGGGTCGTCATATACCATTTCGAATACTTTTTCTCCTTCGATAAATACCTGCACCAGTCTGTTCCTGACTTCAATTCTGATGTTTGTCCAGTCTGAAAGGTCTGTGCCCAGGCTTGTGAAATCATTCACTGAGCCGTCAAGATAGTTATCACTGTATTGTAAGTCCAGCGAGGAGGTGTAACCGGTCTTGCAGACAGGAGTCAGCAAACGCCCATGTTTAAACTTTAATATTATTTCTGAGTACTGGCTGGGTGATCCTCCTTCACTCTCATTGTTTTTTATCTCGGAGATAAAGGTCAGACTATCACTGGATATATTCCCAAGATCGGGGATGTTAAAGTAATTGATAAAATAATCTTTTGTGACATCTATTCCGAGTTCTTTAATGTCATCCTGTAATATATGAAGGTTCCTGGCAGTTATCAGGCTTTTATCAACATACATTGGTTTTACCTGGAATCTTTCGGTCATTATTACCGGGACCCAGCCATCGGTCCTGATAAACACAGGGATCTTTTTAACTATACTGTTGCCAATTATTAACGAAGCCTCAAAATAACCAGGATAATGATAAACATTGGCCAGGTATTTCTTTGACGAAAAGACTTTTACCTTCCTGGCAGGATCCCAGTCCTGCTGAATAAAAGCACTGTCGTATCCTGTCCCGGAGAGGTCATAGTGAAAAATAACAGTATTAGGCACCTCGGGTACTATCTTTTCCCCGAGTTCAAATATTATATTATCTGGACTTATGTCCCTGATGTTTTGAGAAAGTGGAAACGGATTTAATATAAGGATTATCTCAACTGCCATTAGAATGGAAAGAGCCAGAAAGAAAAAAAGCCTTTTTCTTCGTTTTTCAACTGCCGTACCTCCGACTGTCAGGTTGAGCCTGGTGCCTATAACCCTTTCGTTATTGTTCCTCTTGAAATCGTACCAGTCCTTATAATCAAGAAATCTGCTTAAAGCGTTCAGGGTGGAAATATTTGGTATCGTATCGGTTTTATAGATCCATATTCTTTTTAAAGTAGAAATACTGAGTTGAATACCGGTTTTATCGAAAATAAGGTTGCTTAAATATTCATAATCCTGTTGTACCCATTTCCCGCTGTCACCGAGATCAAGGCCTGACTCAATGAATTGCTTGCATAATTGTAAATAATCTTTTTCCAGAAGGCTCTGCATAGCATCATATTTAAGGTGAACATAAGATGAACGCAAAATGAATAGGATAAGAATCTGCATATTCCATTAAGCGTCTGAAATTTGATAACTGTTAACCTTTTATCAGAATTAAACCAAATCCATTAAAATGTACCCAAACCTAAAAAATTAATAACAATGAAAAAAGCAGTTTTTATATTTCTTTTGTTCTTTCCCTTTTATTTTATAGCCATGGCACAGGCAGTTTATGTTGACTGCAACATTGGTAATGACAATAACTCAGGGACTTTTGCATCTCCGTTATATTCAATACAAAAGGCAGTTGAAATTATCAATAGCAGGGATGATAACACATTTTGCATCAAAATAAATCCGGGTATATATGTGCTGGACAGGCATATTACAGTTTCAACAGAGAAGGCGACAAGCGATAAACAGATTATAATTGAAGCGAGTACTCTGCCTGGTGACTCTTTATGGTCACCGGAGAAAATGCCGGTAATAATAAACAGCTCGGAAAAGGGTGAAATTCCAGGATATGATAAGAGTTATATAGTGAGTTTCCTTGTGGAAGAAAGCCATGTTGTTATAAGAGGCCTGAAATTTCACGGACATGTACGCCAGGATTCAAGGTACTTTCCTGTTGCAAGATTAAATATGGAAGTTACTGATCTGTTGGTGGAACAGTGCATGTTCATTGGAGATAAAGATGCATCCCATATACAGGTGGGAGTAATAGGTAACGGTAATGAAATATGTGTTGATCATTGTGTTTTTTATAATGTGAAGAATTCAGTAGTTTTCTGGCTCTCATCAGGAGACAATATTAAATATGGTAATCGCGTGACCAATTCGATTATTTATGGTGCCTGTCAGAGTGCAATATGGACATCATTGCCAGACGAAGGATTTCTCTTTGAGAATAATATTATTTCGGGGTGTAAGTATGTCTGGGTAAGAAACGGCGGGAATAATACCAAATACACAATAAAGAACTGTATGATAGTAAATAACAGGTATTATAAGGCCCGGGCAGATGAGTACGGAGTGTTGCCCTCAGGATATGAGCTACAGGAAATAAACGTAGTCAGGGACGGTGATATTACTCTGAGGATGATAGAAAACATAGATGCACCGATTCCAAACGATTATTTGCATGTAATTCCGGGAACGGCCGGATATAATCTAACCGCAGGTTTATTCAAAAGTAAGAACGATTAGTATAAATATTTAAATCAGAATTATGCGATACATTTTATTTATTATTCCTCTTTTTGTGTTTTCCTCCTGTAGTGCTGACAAGGCAGGGGAGATTGAAAGTAAAGGTCAGGATTTCCGAAAAGTAAAACCTGTGGCGGAAGAATTCCCTCTGTCAGCAGTAACTCTTCTGGATGGCCCTTTCAGGGATGCTATGGAAGTAGACAGGGAATTTCTTTTGCGCATTGATCCGGACCGTCTTCTTGCTGGTTACCGGTCAGAGGCACATCTGCCAAAGAAAGCTGACCCCTATGGAGGCTGGGAGAGGATAGATACAAATAGTCGTTTCACCATGGCAGGCCATTCACTAGGCCATTATCTCAGTGCGCTGGTGATGATGACCGCTAGTACACACGATACTGAATGTCTGCGCCGCGCTGATTACATAATTGCCGAGCTCGATAGCTGTCAGAAAGCCATAGGTACAGGCATGCTTGCTGCATTCCCTGATAGCAGGGGGCTTTTTGCCGAAATTGCAGCAGGGGATATCAGGTCGAACCGCCTCTTTAATCTGAATGGAGGGTACGTACCGTTTTATTCGGTTCACAAAGTTATGGCTGGCCTAAGGGATGCATGGCTTATAATTGGAAATGAAACTGCACGGGATATACTGATACGACAATGTGATTGGCTGGAAAATATATTTAAGGGACTGACCGACGAGCAGGTTCAGGAAGTTCTGGAAACAGAACATGGCGGAATTGTGGAAGTGGTTACCGATGTGTATAATATTACAGGTGAATCCAGGTACCTGATTCTGGCACAGCGTCTTAATCATAAAAAGATATATGAACCCCTTGTTAAAGGTGAAGACCCCTTAATATCTGTTCCACCTGCCCCCCCTGTACATGCCAATGCACAGATCCCGATTGTAATAGGAATGGAACGCCTTTACGAGTTTACTGCTGACAAAGATTATTATACCGCTGCCCTTTCATTCTGGGACAATGTTGTGAACACCCGTTCCTTCGTAATCGGGGGACACGGTGAAAATGAGTTCTTTTTTCCCGTAGATTCATTTTCTACCTTGGGTATCAGGTCTATAAGTGGTCCTGAGACATGTAACACCTATAATATGATTAAACTTTCCAGAAAGTTATGGCTCCTGGAACCGTCTGTACAAATGGCAGACTATATTGAAGGTGCTCTGTATAACCATATCCTGAGCTCTCAGGATCCTGAAGATGGAGGCTTTTGCTATTACACTCCTATGCGACCCGGTTCTTACAGGGTTTATTGCGATGCAATATCCAACTTCTGGTGTTGCACAGGGACCGGTATGGAGAACCATGCAAAATACGGGAGATTTATTTACAGCCATTCGGGTAACAGGTTGTGGGTTGATATGCTGGTAGCATCAGAGCTTGACTGGAAGGAGCAGGGAATCGGGATCACGCTTAATACACGCTTTCCCGAGGATGGCAGTGCCACATTAACCTTTACCACGAAACGGGCCCGCCGCGCAGCCATTTCGATACGTTGCCCGGGGTGGCTTGAGCCGGGTGCAATGCAGCTCAAGGTAAATGGCACGATGCTTAAAACAGATACGTCACCGGGTACTTATGCAGTAGTAGACCGGGTCTGGAGAAACGGTGACATACTTGAAGTGGAATGGCCACTTAAAATACGTACTGTACTACTACCAACAAGTACAGAATGGGTATCCGTGTTATGGGGCCCTATAGTGCTGGCCGGCAAATTAGGAACAGCCGGACTGGAGGATATGTCTTTCCATACACGTGACTGGTATCCACGTCGCAGCCAGCCCATTGAATTGGCCCCGGTATTCGTGGGAACGCAGGATGGGATTAGTGATAAAATTCATGCAGTAGAGGGC
>JBJKPH010000157.1:0-1796 GCA_046706585.1 Bacteroidales bacterium
ATATTATTGAAGGATTCACTGCAGGGGCCGATGACTATATCACTAAGCCCTTCTCAATGGAAGAACTCATTTACCGGATCGATGCAATTTTAAGACGTGTAAAGCAGGGCTCAGGAGAAAACAGCGACACATATACCGTTGGTAAGTTTACTTTTCACCCACTTACACAGATACTGGAGTATGAAGGCAGTTCGCAAAAACTGACTACCAAGGAATCGGAATTACTGAAGATGCTGGTACAGCGTAAGAACGAAATCCTTGAACGAAACTTCGCTCTTAAGACCATCTGGATCGATGACAACTATTTCAACGCAAGGAGTATGGACGTATATATTACCAAGTTAAGAAAATACCTTGTGAAAGACCCATCTGTTACCATACTGAACGTACATGGTAAAGGCTATAAACTGATCTGTTAAAAAATTACCCTGCCTTTGATTGGCAGGGTAACGGTTTAGGTTAGATTCAGGGTTAAGGTATATATATCCTTTCCTGTTTTCATTGTTCAGCGTGCTAATGTAGTATAATTTTTTAATTTACAAAACATTCTTTCAGTCCATCTTCAGTACAGCCAGAAAAGCCTGCTGGGGAACTTCCACATTACCTACCTGCCTCATTCTCTTCTTTCCCTTCTTCTGTTTCTCAAGCAATTTTCTTTTTCGTGTTATATCACCACCATAGCACTTGGCTGTAACATCTTTCCGTACGGCTTTCACTGTTTCCCTGGCAATGATCTTAGCTCCTATCGCTGCCTGTATGGCTATATCGAACTGCTGCCTCGGGATCAGTTCCTTCAGCTTCTCGCACATTCTTCTTCCAAAATCATAGGCATTTCCCCTGTGGATAAGTGTCGACAATGCATCCACCATTTCACCGTTCAGCAAAATATCAAGTCTTACAAGATCTGCCTTCTGGTACGAAGAATGAAAATAATCGAATGAGGCATATCCTTTGGAGATGCTTTTCAGCTTATCATAGAAATCAAAAACTATCTCCGACAGGGGCATCTCGAATGTAATCTCCACACGGTCGCTGGCCAGGTATATCTGGTTCCTGAAAGTGCCTCTTTTATCGATACACAGATTCATTATCGGGCCGACATATGTCGATTTTGTAATTATCTGTGCCTTGATATAGGGTTCCTCAATACGGTCGATATAGTTTATTGCAGGCAGACCTGAAGGGTTATGCACCTCAACCAGTTCATCCCTGGTTGTATATACATTATATGAGACATTCGGTACTGTTGTTATTACATCCATGTCGAATTCCCTGTCGAGGCGCTCCTGTACGATCTCCATGTGAAGTAATCCAAGGAACCCGCATCTGAAGCCGAATCCCAGGGCAGCAGATGATTCAGGCACGAATGTAAGAGAGGCATCATTAAGTTGTAACTTTTCGATAGATGACCTGAGATCCTCATAATCGTCGGCATCAACCGGGTAGATACCGGCAAATACCATTGGTTTTACATCTTCGAAACCTTCAATTGCATTCCGGCACGGTTTGTCAACATGGGTAATAGTATCCCCGACCTTCACTTCGCTTGACACCTTTATACCCGAGATAATATAGCCAACATCACCGGCAGAAAGTAATTTTCTGGGTTCCTGCCTGATCTTAAGCACACCGATCTCATCGGCATCATATTCCCTGCCGGTATTAACGAACTTTACCATATCGCCAGGCCTGAGCGTACCGTTTATTATCTTGAAGTATGCTATAATTCCCCTGAACGAGTTGAATACAGAGTCGAAAATAAGTGCCTGTAGCGGAGCTTCAGGATCACCTTTGGG
>JBJKPH010000158.1:0-4501 GCA_046706585.1 Bacteroidales bacterium
GACTTTTTTAGTCCGGCCAGAACATTCTCAACCTTAAGCACCGGTTTAACCTTAATGAAGCCTCCCAGAACGATCATATTGAATGTCCTTGTACTCTCCTGTCTGGCTGATTCTTCGGCAGCATCAATCCTGTAGATCGTTATATCCTTCCTGTCAGGATGCCTTGTTATTCCGTTGCCGTCATATATCAGAATTCCTCCCGGTTTGACAGACTTTTCAAATTTGTCCATCGACTGCTGGTTAAGGATTATGGCAGTATCGAACGATCTGATTATAGGGCTGCTTATCCTGTCGTCGCTGAGAATGACTGTTACATTTGCTGTGCCCCCCCGCATTTCAGGTCCGTAAGATGGCATCCAGCTAACTTCCATATCCTGCATAATGCCTGAATAGGCCATTATTTTACCCATTGATAGTACTCCCTGTCCACCGAAACCGGCAATAATTATCTCTTCGGTCATGATTTTCTTTGTTAAGTATTTTTATTCTTCAGGCACCTTAAGATCTCCCAGCGGATAGAACGGGAACATGTTCTCTTCCATCCACCTGTTCGACTCGACCGGGGTCATTTTCCATCCCGACGGGCAGTTAGAGACTATTTCGATAAAACAGGTACCCCTGTTCAGTTTCTGGTATTCAAGGGCATTTCTGATTGCCTTTTTTGTCTTCCTTACATTTCCCGGCTTATGTACACTCTGCCGTGTCACATAATATGTCCCGGGCAGCGTCGCTACAATATCAGTCATTTTCAAGGGGTTTCCCATCATGCGGACATCCCTTCCGTATGGAGAGGTGGATGATACCATTCCCTCCAGGGTTGTGGGCGCCATCTGTCCTCCGGTCATTCCGTAAATACCGTTATTAATAAATACGATCATTATGTTCTCACCCCTGTTACATGCATGTATTGTCTCGGCAGTACCAATAGCTGCCAGATCGCCGTCACCCTGGTAGGTAAAAACGAACTTGTCGGGCATCAGCCGCTTAATGGCTGTTGCCACAGCAGGAGCACGGCCATGAGCGGCCTCCTGTATATCCAGGTCCAGGAAGTTATACATCAGTACCGAACATCCTACAGGTGAAACTCCAACTGTCTCCGACTGAATACCCATCTCCTCAATTACTTCCGCGATAATCCTGTGAGTAGTACCATGACCGCAACCGGGACAATAACTTGTTATATTATCGGTCATCACCTTCGACTTCGCATAAACAAGGTTCCCGGGTTTTACTATTTGATCTTTTGTTAAAATATCTGACATTGCTCAACCTCCTATTATTAATTTCTTCAGGTTCTCAAGTACCTCCTCTGGTGTCGGTACTATGCCCCCCATTCTTCCCCAGTGCTTAACCGGTATCTTCCCGTTGACAGCCAGCCTGACATCTTCGACCATTTGTCCGGCACTCATCTCAACTGCAAGCATACCCTTTACCTTACCGGCAAGTTCATTAATAACCCCTGCGGGGAATGGGAACAGTGTTATTGGCCTCAGTAATCCTACTTTTATGCCTTCTGCCCTTCCCAGTTGTATAGCTTTCTGGCACACTCTGGCGCTGGTACCGTATGCTACAAATAAATAGTCGGCATCGTCAACCTGGAATTCCTCATATCTCACCTCGTTCTCCTCTATCTTCCTGTATTTCTCCTGCAGCTTTAGATTGAACTGTTCCTGCTTCAGCGGGTTCAGGTCAAGGGAGGTAATAATATTTCTTTCACGGTCGGGCGTTTTCCCGGTGGTTGCCCATGCAGGCACCTCTTTCGATCTCTCTTTCTGTGGCTTTAGCCATACTTTTTCCATCATCTGACCGATGGCTCCGTCTGAAAGGATCATTGCAGGATTCCTGTACTTAAAAGCCAGATCGAAGGCAAGTTCCACGAAATCGGCCATCTCCTGCACCGAGGCCGGTGCCAGGACGATCAGTTTATAATCACCGTGGCCACCACCCTTGGTAGCCTGGAAATAGTCAGACTGAGCCGGCTGAATTGTTCCGAGACCGGGTCCTCCCCTTACGACATTTACAATAAGACATGGCAGTTCTGCTCCTGCTATATATGTAATACCCTCCTGTTTCAGGCTCACTCCCGGAGACGAAGATGAGGTCATTACCTTTTTACCGCAGGCTGCCCCGCCATAAACCATATTTATGGCAGCAACCTCGCTTTCAGCCTGCAGGACCACCATTCCTGTCCGCTCATGAGGCTTTTCTGCCATCAGATACTCAATTACCTCACTCTGCGGAGTTATCGGATAACCGAAGTACCCATCGGCACCTGCCCTGATAGCGGCCTCGGCAATTGCCTCGTTGCCCTTCATTAATCTTAGTTCCTTTTCCATTATTCTAGTTCTGTTGTTAATTACTGCTTTACCCTGTACACCGTTATCACTCCGTCGGGGCATACAACCGCACAATTAGTACACCCGGTACATGCATCCGGATTAACATCATCGGCATAGTTGTATCCCTTACCGTTAACATTCGGTGACAGAGCTATCACGTCAGTGGGGCATACATCGATGCAAACCTCGCATCCTTTACATTTCTCGATATCAATAACTATCGATCCTCTTACTTTTCCCATATTATTTATCCTTTATCCCCGCCTTGCGGGATTTTGTAATTTTAAATTCTGCGTTACTCCCTCTCCCCGTTTCTCCCCCTCTCATTGTCATATGTTTTTTACTTTTTCCTTTTGCCTTTTTCCTTTTTCCTTTTTCTCCCTCCTTGCGGGATCTTCGCTTCGCTACGACTTTCGCCTTCCATTAAACTTCCGTCACTCATGGTCAGTTCTGAACCTTTTCAGTCTTTCTTCAAGCGCCGGAAACATTTCCCTCGGGACCATTGATACGCATGCTCTTAATCCATCGCCCCTATCACTACCTGTTATCTGTAGCGAAATAGCACTGATCCCGTAATACAGAAGTTCCCTGAGCAACTCATTTCCACTCATACCGGGGTAGGAAATTGTAAAGTAAAACCCGTCAGCTATTGGCACATCAATATCTTTATCATATACAACCCTGAACCCGTTATCTGTCAATAATTTTTTCATTATATGTGCTTTCCTGCCATATTCTTTTACCTCGTCGATAAAATTATATTCGCCATCGTTAACCGCTTTTAACATGGCAGCCATTCCGGCCTGAGCCGAATGGGTAACCCCTGCCGACAGACCGTAAAGAGCACCGAAGATAACAGCATGGCCAAAAATATCAGACGAGTAATATCTTAACAGATCAGGATACTTTCGTGTAAAAAGATGGTCGGACATAATCATCATGCCTATCCTCTGACCGGCATAACTGAATGCCTTCGAACTGGAAATAAGGAGTATATAATCGTCACAATATTTCGCAACGGTCGGCTGATATGGTGGCTGACCAGGAACAGAATAATCTTTCCTGAAATCCATTCCGAAATAAGCCAGGTCTTCAATGACAATAACATCATATTTACCTGCAAGCTCACCTATTATGCTCAGTTCCTCTTCTGTCAGGCATATCCATGAAGGATTATTGGGATTTGAGTAAAGGAGGCTCGACACTTTCCCCATGGCCAGGTATGACTCAAGCTTTGCCTTCAGCTTTCTGCCTCTGTACTCATACACATCGAACGACCTGAAATCGTGGCCAAGCATTTTCACCTGCTGTTTCTGTACCGGGAATCCGGGATCGATAAACAGTGTGCCCTCCTTAGAGGCATCGTTCCTGTTTGCTACCAGGAAACTTGCCATTCCCCCCATCATTGAACCAACGGTCGGCACACATCCGGAAGGATTCACATCGATATCAAGAAAAAGTTTCAGGAATCTCGATGTTTCAGTCTTCAGATCCCTGTAACCTTCGATGTTCGGATAAATAGATGCAAGACCTTTATCGAGAGCTTTTTTCTCAGCTTCTATCCCTATTGAAGGGGCTGCAAGGCCCGGCACACCCATCTCCATCCTTATGAACTTCACTCCTGTCTCCCGCTCAATATGGTTCACCAGTTTAACAATCTCCCTGATACTTGCCCTTGCAAGAGATTTAAGACCGCTCTCTTCAATTTTCGTCTCAACTATCTGATAATCGACTGGTGTTTCTCTCATAAATTCCTGATAATTATCAAAAAAACAGGGGCAGCCATCCAGACCACCCCTTTATTCTATCGCTTAACTTTTTTAAAGATGTTAATAATCAGTATATCTATCACTAGTCCAATAAAATCAATCACCGGGATTATAACTACCGGCATCTTTTCATAATCAGGATTTTTCATTCCCGGTTCACATTTTAAGGACCCTAAATATACAAATTTCACCATCAATACAAACTGTTTTATATCAGTTTCACTCCATGCTCCCGATCCTCACCCTGGCATCGACTGCCACTATTCCCTGAGGTGTCCCCAGTAACGGGTTTATATCCATTTCGAATATTTCAGGAGCCGATGACACCAGGGCTGAGACCCTGGCAATAATATCGGCAAATGCCCCGATGTTCACCCCTTCCCTACCCCGGAT
>JBJKPH010000159.1:0-2767 GCA_046706585.1 Bacteroidales bacterium
CTCATTGCCTCTGCTATATAATAATAGGTGTAAAAACATGTTTTATATCATGCTTCCTTTCCAGGTTAAGGAAAAGTTAAATTTCACTTTCTAAAAGTTAAATTAATATTAACGGAAGGTATGTTTCGTCTTGTTTATATTTAATTATTTTTGCAAACCCCAAAGAGTATTATTTTATCAAATAACTATGATATATTATTGTAAATGTGGATAATACAAAATACAACAATCAGTATTCATGAAACCATCCAGTTATCTGCTTATGAAAAATCCCTGTGTTAAAACTTACCAGGGGCTCGTTATACCGTTCAGTCAACGTTTTTTTTTGATATCAAAACATGTATATTTACAACATCAAATCACCCCCTAAACTATGACTAAACCTGTAAAAAAAAACAAAAGAGAAAGTGAACGCAGGTTCATAATTGGCCTGATGGTATTGCTAACCATATTCTCTGGCTGCAAATCAGGAACCAACAAATCAGGAAGTTCAAAAAATAGCACGGCAGCATCTGTTCCTGCACCTGACAATGATTATTTCCAGGAGATAGGAAAACAGATTGGTATTGATTTTGTCAATAATATCGGCGAGGAACATGTCAAAAATATTGTTGAGTCAAGCGGCGGCGGAACGGCTTTCCTGGATTATGATCAGGACGGTTATATTGACCTCTTCACAACAAGCGGAACCTGGGTGGAAGGAGTTACTAAAACTGAAAAACCAAAAGTGATGCCGCATAATCACCTTTATCATAATCTTGGTGACGGGACATTTGAAGATGTAACGGAAAAGGCCAGGCTGGATGATCCGCACTACACAATGGGTATCACTGTTGGTGATTTCAATAATGACGGCTACCCTGACATTTATCTGAGCAATTATGGCACAAACGTCCTCTACAGGAATAATAAAAACGGTACATTCACAGACGTAACAAAACGTTCCGGTGCAGGTGGCGGAGATCATGATTTCAGTGTTGGATCAACATGGCTCGATTATGATAATGACGGGTACCTGGATCTGTATGTGGGCAATTACCTGAACTTTGATCCCAACTATAAATATTACTATGCACCTGATGGTTTCCCGGGTCCTCTGGCCTATGACGCACAGCCTGACATACTATATCATAACAATGGAGATGGTACCTTTGAGGATGTAACCGAGAAAATGGGTATTAAAGATGTAGATGGAAGAGCCATGGGTGTCGGTGCAGCTGACTATGACGATGATGGTTTTGTGGATATTTATGTGGCCAACGACCATACAGTAAACTACCTCTGGCACAATGACGGGGGAAAGGGATTTACCGACAGGGGCACGATGTCAGGTACAGGTTTCAGCCAGGCCGGAGAGGCCACCGTCAGTATGTCGGTCGATTTTGCAGATTTCAATAACGACGGCCTTCTCGATATATTTTTATCTGATGATAAATACTGCAGCCTTTATGAAAACCTTGGCAACGGTGTCTTCAGTGACAAAGCCTATTCTGCCGGCATTTCAATGCCTGCCGGCCAGTACGTAGGATGGTCAACGGGATTTGTTGATTACGACAACGACGGGGATGTTGACATATTCAAGATCAATGGCGAGTTAAAGCATTTATACGGGCAGGAAGATCAGTTGTTTGAAAACGAAGGTAACGGTTTATTTAAGGATGTTTCCGTTGATCGTGGTTCATATTTTCACCAGGAACTTGTCGGACGAGGTGCCTGTTTCGGTGATTATGATAATGACGGGGACTTTGATGTTTACATAGAGAATCTTAACAATTACGGATCATTTCTCAGAAACAACAAAGGAAATCAGAACAACTGGCTTCTGATTAAACTTGTCGGTACCTCAAGTAACACTGACGGTGTCGGAGCAAGGGTTAAGATAACTTCAGGGGGAAAATCGCAATATGCACAAAAAAAATGTACAACAGGATACCTCTCCCAAAGCGATCCGAGAATGCATTTCGGACTGGGGAAAAATGATAATGCAGAGAGCATTGAAATAAAGTGGCCATCCGGAAAAACCCAGAAACTTGAGAATGTAAAAGCCAATCAGATTATTACTATCACTGAACCTAAAAACTGACCCTGGATGAATAAAATAAAAAATGGCGTTGCCTTGCTGGCGATAGCTTTAACCTGTTCTTCCGTCTTTTATCTGAGCTCATGCAGCAGCAAACCACATGAAGGTCTTGTTATAATTACGCAGGTCAGTAACACACCGGAGGACATAAATTATGTTAATGGTAATTCATGGAGATATGTTCCTCAAAGCCGCATTGCTGAGTTGGACCCAGACAACCCGGAAGGATCCCTGAAGGTCCTTACAGCGGATTTCTATTCTGCACGTGCGCCGGAAGTGTCGGCCGATGGCAAAAGCATTCTTTTTACCGGGCAAAAGAATGAAGGTGATCCATGGGAGATTTACGAAATGAATCTTGTAAGTTCCGATGTCCGACAGATCACCACACTTAAGAATAACTGTACAGATCCCTCATACATGCCCCTGGGCGGATTTGTGTTCAGTGAAAACCTGCCGGATGACTCAATCAAATCTGGTCATTCTCTCTTCACAGGTATGGTCAATGGAACAGAATTTAACCGTATCACGTTCAATCCTTCTACATATTTTGCATCTGTGGTCTTAAGTGACGGACGAATTCTGGCAATTAGCCGAAGGATATTTCCTAAAAACGGGAAGGCAAAATTAATGGTAATGAGGCCTGACGGAACAAAATGTGAACTCTTTTACAATGGACCGGATGAAAGT
>JBJKPH010000160.1:0-3134 GCA_046706585.1 Bacteroidales bacterium
CCATGAGCCTGTGGGATTGCGGAGAGTTTATTGCAACTGCTTTCAAGCTTGAAGTGGGTCATCCTCCGGGTGATCCTACTTTTATGCTCCTTGGTAGGTTCTTTTCCTTATTTGCCGGAGATGTAAGCAAAGTAGCCCTGTCGGTAAACACAATGTCGGCCCTGGCAAGCGGCTTTACCATTATGTTCCTGTTCTGGACAATTACACACCTGGCCCGGAAGATTATTATAAAAGAGAGCAACGATTACTCGGCAGGCAATATTATTGCCATAATGGGCGCCGGTCTGACCGGGGCAATGGCATATGCTTTTTCAGATACATTCTGGTTCTCTGCCGTTGAAGCAGAAGTGTATGCAACGTCATCATTCTTTACAGCTGTAACCTTCTGGGCTATACTTAAATGGGAGAACGAATCGGAGGAGGCATACTCCGGCCGGTGGCTCATTCTGATTGCATACCTGGTGGGACTTTCGATAGGTGTTCACCTGCTTAACCTGCTGGCTATACCCGCTGTCATTTTCGTGTATTATTTCAAGAAGTTCGAATTCTCATGGAAGGGCTTCATTTTTTCACTGATCCTTTCTATCGTACTCCTTGCGTTGATAATGTACGGACTTATACCCGGGTTTATTAAGCTGGCATCAAAGTTCGATATTTTCACTGTAAACAGGCTCGGGCTTCCCTATAACAGCGGATTATTTCTCCTTGTAGTACTTTTTATTATTTCAATTATCCTGGCCATAAGGTCTACTATCGTTAAAAGCAACAGTACACGGGTTGCAGTATTCTCTTCGGCCACGATCCTTTTTGCCGGAATATGGATGTTGTCAGGCAGCGGGTTTTTCAATTTCCTGGTACTTGCAGCACTTATTGGGATTGTCTGGTATTTTTCATCAAGGCAGGCTGTGGTACTTAATACGATGCTTACCAGTATACTGGTTATTATGATAGGATATTCATCCTTTGCAATGATAATGATCCGTTCATCGGCAAATACACCGATAAATGAAAACACTCCTGAGACCGCTTTCCAAATGGATTATTTCCTGAACCGTGAACAATATGGTGAGTGGCCTATTTTAAAGGGGCCCTATTATAACGCCCCTGTCATTTCATATGAAGAGGGCAAGCCAACCTACAGTCCGGTAGACGGAAAATATGTTATTACCAACAGGGAGATGGTCCGAAAATATGATGAAAGGTTTATGACCATATTTCCGCGGATGTACAGTGATCAGCCTGAACATATTGATACTTACCGCAACTGGGTGCCGGTGAAAGGCACCCCTTTGCAGGTTACCGACCCGGCTACAGGCGAAAAGAAGATCGAATATAAACCTACGTTTGCCGAGAATATAAAATTCATGCTTTCGTACCAGTTCGGGTACATGTATTTCAGGTACTTCATGTGGAACTTTTCAGGAAGGCAGAACGACACGCAGGGGACCGGAGGACCATTGTATGGGAACTGGATATCGGGGTTCAAATTCATAGATAGTGCCAGGCTGGGCGACCAGGACCTGGTGCCCGATGACATGAAAAATGATCCTTCAAGGAATGTTTACTATATGCTTCCGTTGCTCCTGGGTCTGATAGGTTTATTTTACCAGGCAAACAGGGATAAAAGGAACATGTGGGTCGTTTTGCTTCTATTTATTATGACAGGCATTGCAATTGTGGTGTACCTTAATCAGTATCCCAACCAGCCAAGGGAAAGGGATTATGCATATGCGGCCTCTTTCTATGCATTTTCGATATGGATAGGTATTGGTGTGCTCTACCTGTATGAGATGCTGTCGGGTGTCATAAATAAGAAGATTGCCGCTCCCGTGGTGTTTATTATTTCATTCCTTGCCGTTCCTGTGCTGATGGTTTCACAAAACTGGGATGACCATGACAGGTCTGGCAGATATACCGCGACCGCAGTTGCGAAGGACTATCTGGAATCGTGTGACAAGGATGCAATTCTGTTTTCAAATGGTGATAATGATACTTTCCCGCTCTGGTATGCCCAGGAGGTGGAAGGTGTAAGAACTGATGTAAGGGTTTCCAATCTGATGCTTCTGAATACCGACTGGTATATTACACAGATGAAAGAGAAAGTATACGATTCTGATCCCTTGCCGATTTCATTGCCTCAAAAGAAATATTATGACGGTGTTAACAACCAGGTCTATATTCTTGAGCGACCGGAATTGAAAGGATTTATCCCCGTAAAGCAGGTTGTTGATTTCGTAAAGAATGATAACCCTGCTACGCAAAGAACTCTGTCCGACGGTAAGAAGATCGATTATCTGCCAACAAGAAAGATAAGGATCCCGGTTGATTCGGCCAATGCTGTTGCCTCGGGTGCTGTAAAACCAGAGGATGCACACCTGATAGTTCCTTATATCGACATTACCCTGAAAGGAAATTATATTCTTAAAAGCCAGCTGATGGTTCTTGATATACTTGCTCATAATGACTGGAAGAGACCGATATATTTTGTTACCGGCTATCATAACGATGCCCTTGGACTCGAGGAATATTTCCAACTTGAGGGGAATGCCTACAGGCTGGTACCTATAAAATCACATAATAACAACTGGCTCGATTATGGGAGAATAGATACCAAAATACTTTACGAGAACCTGATGAACAGATTTACCTGGGGGCGGGCCGGAGCCGATGACGTTAACCTGGGATATTACCATATACGCACACTTACGGTTATCAGGGCCAGACTGAATTATGCGAAGCTGGCCAGCGCCCTCGTTGATGAAGGAGACACTGTCAGAGCATTAAAGGTACTTGATTATGTGATGGAGCAGTTGCCCCTTAATAAGCTTCCGTGGGATATGTTCATGCCCGATATCATTGATGCCTACCTTAAGGCAGGAAACCGGCAGAAGGCAATTGAACTGGTGGAAGATATGGAGAAATACTATACCGGGCACCTGGAATATTTTACCGGACTGAGACCAGGACTTGCAGGTACGGCCGACTATGATATCCAGACCTCACTTTCATATCTTTCCCGGACAGCACAGTCGATTGAAAAGTATGGAGAGAGCAACCTTGCCGGCGATCTGCATCAGTTAGTACAGGATTATTATACCACGTATATGGTTACAAGAAATGCCCTGCAAGGGAGG
>JBJKPH010000161.1:0-2662 GCA_046706585.1 Bacteroidales bacterium
TGCTCATCTTGCACTTGATTTTAACTTGGAGTTATTTTGTTCCTGTAAACCTGTTATCATCTGTAACATCACCGGCACATAAGGTTTTTAGCCTTCTCTGGCTTGATCGGCATAAACTATTCAGATCCACGTTGCAGATTCACTATATAATAGGGAGCGACTTTTTCGAAATCAGGCCAGTTCATTCCTTTGCCGTCATTATCGAACAACTCAAAGTAGTAGATCAGATCATAGGTTGTATCAATATCCGCAGCAGGAAGGGTGGCATTGTACCTGTCGCTGCCGGCTTCCTTCCCCATTACGATCGTAGCGTATTCCTTTTCCTGGTTCAACGCCCTCACCCTCAGCCTGACCTCACCCACACCGTCCGGTGAAGTTACATCAATACTGACCCTGAGTGGTTCACCGGTCTTCAGGCTGCTTACAGGGGAGTGTGAAACTCTGAATTTGCTGTTCCAGGCCTTATACTCATCTTCTGTGAGTACCCGGTATTCCGGCGCAGGTGTGAAACCCGGATCAGCAACCAGGTTATCCCTTTCCATTTCAAGCTTCTCAAGTCCATTTTCAAGTGCCGCCAGTTCATCCTTCCAGTGACCTGAAAGGCCCTGATTGGGCGCACCCATCATCAGATTATCTGTATAGATGTCTCCGGCTGCCTCCACTATTCCGGCCCAGGCCTCTTTTGCAGAACGCTCGGCCTCTATGGCCCTGTCGAGTGCAGCCGGATCACCTGTACGCTTATAAAGACGGTAATTGACAGCCGCCGGTATCCTCCTTGAGTGATATAGTGCCAGTCCTGCCAGGATCTTAATATCTGTCATTGTGGAAATGTATTCAGGATCATCAGCATCATCAATCAGCGATGCTGCCTCATCAGTAAGGTCAAAAAGTTCATCAGCGATCTCAGCAAACCACACCGCATTCCTTGAAGGGAGCATTTTAGAGGTTGTCTCCTTTTCGATAAGCAGTTTCGCCTCCTCATCAAAAGTAGCAAACTGCTCAGGGTCACCGCCAAGAGCCCTGGCATAGCGGGGAAGATCGTGCAGGCGTTCCTTTCCGGCCCACCCATATGTAAGCGCAAATTCATCATAGGGATAACAGGTTGCAACTATCCTGGGTAATATCCATGAAGATTTGTGAAGGGCAGTTTCAATCACTGGTCCGGCCTCAGTACCGAACCTGGACACATACTCCTTGTCCCATAAGGAATGAGACACATCAGGGTTATAACCTATCCGGCCAAACAGCTCAAGAAAATGCCAGTAACGCTCAAACTCATAATCATAATATGTGTAATCAGGATTTAGAAGGTCAAATGGAACAGCATCATGCGGCTGACCGAGCATCTTTGAACATAGTGGCTCATTGATCTCAAATCCGTCGCCATCATAAAGCCTTGTGCTGTATACAAATCGACGCGTGTAATCAGGATCACCCCACAGAAGCACCCTGGTAGTTGCGCCTGTCCACAGTCTCCACATAATATCATACTTTTTGGGATATTCAAGCAGGTCGGCATAACTGTGTCTGCGCGACTGTCTCTCGGGTGGAATGGCTGTTGGATGGAATGGCATACCTACCTGCTCCATCCAGTATTTAGTAGTGATCCTGTAATCCACTCCTGCATCCATGGCCTCCTGTATCACAGAGTTGGCAAGCTGTTTTGCCCGCAGGTCGAGCCGAATCCGGGGAGCTTCCGTCTTTATCAGACCAAAAAGCCTTCTGAAAAATTCAGGCTGTTCATCAGCAGTGAGACCTGATTCCCAGTGCATACGAAGCTGAATGCCGTCAAGTCCGGGAACCTCCTTTATAAACTTGCTGATAGCAGCCATCGTGTAATCATTAAGGTTGTCCGTGGTCACTCCCCATACCATGTGTGCCTCGGGCCTGTCAGGCGGAATATCCTTACCCGGAATAGTTCCGCCCTGAACTCCTCCACGGTAAATATGGTCCCAGATACCAACGGTAAATCTTATTCCCCTTTCGTGGGCCAGCCTGATAATATTATTTAGAGCAGAAAGGTTACGCTGCTGGTCCTCAGGAGTAACACCCGACATAAATACACCGGGATATCCTTCAACATCAAAAAAATAGGGATATGGCGGAGCCAGGAATCCACCGTTCTCATATCCGAAAATTAAAACCAGAGAGTTAAACCTGTCCTCTGCCATCATATCGAGATATCTTACCCAGTAATCTTCGTTATACAACCTGCTCTCGAGGTATGCCCTGTTGAATGTATATATCGACATGGCTCTCTCCCGCACAAAAGGTTTCTCGCTTGTTTCCGTTACCTTACCGAAAGGAAATGCACCATCACTTACACTGTCCAAAAGTTCTGAAATATCCTGTAAACCGTACATTAGTCCTGTTTCATCAGACCCTGTTATTATTACGGCATTCTTTTTACCGATGATCTCTTTACTTATTGTGTAGGCCTCCTTAACTTCAGGAGATTGCAATTGATTATAACCCGGGCCATCAGGCAGCCTTGTTATCAGTAATTGCTCACCTTTTGCTTTTTGTATATCCTGAACGATCTCATACGATATTCCTGCCGATTCCATTTTGTCGGTCAGCCTTCCTATAGCATAAAAGGTTGTGGGTCCTGGTCCGGATCCGGTAACTATTGAGACATCCGGTTTCCTTACATTTCCTGAAG
>JBJKPH010000162.1:0-7257 GCA_046706585.1 Bacteroidales bacterium
CTCATTATCA
This sequence comes from Bacteroidales bacterium, assembly GCA_046706585.1. GTDB lineage: Bacteria > Bacteroidota > Bacteroidia > Bacteroidales > VadinHA17 > JBJKPH01. The sequence continues at coordinate 11 of JBJKPH010000162.1, forward strand.
CGGTGGAAGCGATATCAGTATGGTTGCAGCAGGAGTTATTCGTGATAACATGGTTCCCGGACTGCTTACAGTCCAGGATATATTCAGGGTAATGTCACTGGGGTCGGGTAATGACCATATTCCGGGATATCCCCTTGCACAGGTGTATGTTACGGGTATTGAACTGAAGAGGATCGTTGAAATTCTCCTCGTTGCCTACAAGTCAACTCCTTCGAACTATTGTTACTATTCAGGTCTTGAGGTACATTATGATCCTGACAAAGGTCTCCTCAGAAAGATCAGAGATATTAGTATTATTGATAAGAATGGTGATCGGGTGCCGGTAGATTTCTCAAAGGAGAATGAAAAGCTGTATTCAATTACAGCCAATGCGTATATGCTTGAGTTCGTTGGGATAATTAAGAAAACCACCTTCGGATTGGTGAATGTGATACCAAAAGACAGTGAGGGAAACGAGATGACCGACATGTCAAAATCGGTAATTGATCTTGACAGTTCATTGCCGGGTATACAGGAGGGAAAGGAGTGGCTGGCACTTGTTGAGTACCTTGCTTCTATGAACTCCGGAGATACCGATACCATACCTGTAATGGATCATTTTTACCGGAAGCCGCCATTAAGGGTTATACCAGTCAACTGAAATGGACAGATATTATTTTCCTGGTAATGAGTATCATACTGATGTTGATAAATTGTCGGCATCTGTAAGGTCATACCCGGGATCCAGGCTGTCCTTCACCATGGGTATACTGGGTGTGATCTTCGATTCCAGGCGTAAGGCATTAGATGGCGTATATAACAATGAGGCATGGTGTGAGGCATCAATCAATATGCTTAATACAATTGAAAGGGCAGGGGGTGTCGTTCATGTTACCGGAATTGACAATATCAGGAAATGCAAAGGGCCGGCCGTTTTTATCGGAAACCATATGAGCACTCTCGAGACCTTTGTTCTGCCGATACTTATACAGCCTGTAATGGATGTTACATTTGTTGTTAAGGACAGTCTTGTTGAGAATAAAATATTTGGTCCTATCATGCGATCCAGGGACCCCATTGTGGTTTCCAGAAAAAACTCAAGGGAGGATCTGAACAGGGTTCTGACCGAAGGGTCTGAAAAGCTGGCAAATGGATGCTCAGTGATAATCTTTCCCCAGAGCACAAGAAAAGAGTACTTTAGTCCGCGAGAGTTCAACTCCCTTGGGATAAAGCTGGCATCACGAAACGGCGCTGAAGCTATACCGGTTGCAATCAGGTCTGATTTCTGGAAAAACGGTAAGCTTGTGAAGGACCTTGGACCGATACAGCGGGATATTCCTGTGAATATCGCTTTTGGTGAGCCGGTCAGGGTTGAGGGTAGCGGAAAGAACGAACATAATATGGTTGTCAGTTTTATTAAAGATCACCTTGTCCGCTGGGGTGTGCATGTGATACCCTGATAATCATTTGAATATATTTGTATCTATGAAAGTACACGAATCAAAACTCAGGGTGCGTTACGGCGAGACCGACCAGATGGGATATATGTATTATGGCAATTACCCTGAATTCCTTGAGGTCGCAAGAACGGAACTCCTTCGTGAAGCCGGTATGACATACAGGAGTCTTGAGGAAGAAGGAATAGTAATGCCTGTTACTGAGCTGTGGATCAAATATATAAGGCCGGCCAAATATGATGAGGAAATAACCATAAGAACACATGTAAGAAAGCTGGAAGGTGTAAGAATAATCATAGCATCGGAACTTGTGAACGAAAAAAAGGAGGTCATTACCATAGCAGATGTGTCGCTTACTTTTATTAATTCAGAAACAGGCCGTCCATGCAGTCCGCCTGATCTTTTCGCAGAATTGCTTCAACCATACCTCCAAAAAGAAGAGAATATAAAATCCTGAAAGGCACAGGATTACTCGTCCGCTTTCAGCGGCCTCGTGATCCTTTTTTGAGGTTTTTCAGAACAAAAAGCCGGTGCTGCTGACGCAGCACTACGATTTTTTGTTTCCTTCTCCTTACAAAAGCAAGCTTTTGACGGAGCCGAAAACAAAAAACCGGTCCGTCATTCGACGAACCGGCTTTTTGTTCTGTGGGTAGTATAGGATTCGAACCTATGACCCCCTGCTTGTAAGGCAGGTGCTCTGAACCAGCTGAGCTAACCACCCGAAAAGCGAGTGCAAATATAGGTGATATCAATGAAATTGCAAAAAATATTTTCTTACAGTAGGATAAGATGTTTAATTTAAGATGATAACTGAAAGATAATTAGTGATATATGTTGAAATATTCAGCGAATAGCTTTAATTTTGGTAAAGAAGCAAATCTAACCAACTCTGCTCAAAAGTTTATCAGAATTAACAAATTTTGGCGAACGGTGTATATCTTGTGATAAATAGCCTGTTTGAGCTGACCAGTGGATGCAACTAATTTAATAATTTTAATGTCTTGAAATAGTGAATAATTGAGCATTACGAAATAAAAAAAATAACTATTTTTAGTGCCGGTAATCTATCAGCGGTTGTTATTGTTGATCGTATAGATTCTGGCTGTCAATCCATTTTTATGGATTTATTGGAAAATAATAGAAACTGAGAACCTAACTCAATATGAGACTACGAAGATTAATCCTGTGCGTGATCTTTCCTTTACTGCTTGCATCTATTACCGCAACCGGTCAGAATGGACCGGGAGGTGTTGGTGACCAGTCAAATAATCCACTCTGGCTGAAAGCAAATAATCTATCATCATTGTCAACAGGACAGAAAGTTAATATCCCATGGGTTGATGCATCAGGAAACGGGAACAATGCATCGCAGCTTACCACGGCCTACCAGCCCATGTATTATACCAACGTCGTTAACGGGCAGCCTGTGGTCAGATTTGACGGTACTGACGACTTTTTTGTGGACAGCCATTCCTATACTGCACGAACTGTTTTTATTGTATATCGTATCTCATCAGCAACTCAGAACCCTAACCATCTGGCACAGGCATGGGGTAATTATACCGACGGTGCACATGTTGCTATGGATGCAAGGGTTGGGAACCTCCAGGGCTTCAGCTTCGATGGTACTCCGGTAGATGTGAACAGGGCAAGATATGGAGTCGACGGATCAGCATACACCGGTTTTGTCTCAAACTCAAACACACCTGCCTGGCAGTATGATAACTTTGAAATTGTATCAGTTGAATTTGAAGGCGGAAGGGCAATGACCAACCAGGTTATTGGTTCACTCTATTCTTCTGCTTTTCCTGTTGTTGGTACTCATCAGTTAGGCGGTGATATTGCCGAGATAATTGTTTTCAGTGATGCTCTTAACCTTGCAGAAAGAGTAATAGTTGAAAATTATCTCTCTTCAAAATACGGAATAGATATTTCAGGTTCCGGAGTCGATTACTACTCCATGGAAGCAACACATCCCAACGGAGTTACCGGGATTGGAAGGTATGATGCTTCTAATATCCATGCTGCTGCATATTCGGATAAGATACTTGGTTTTTCAGGTGCATCTGATCTGAACAGTGACGGAGAATACCTGATGACCGGTTATAATAATGGCGGAATATCTTCATGGTCTGCCTCCGAAATTCCTGCTGATGCTTTTAATACAGTCAGGCTGGCACGCGAATGGGCCGTTGATGAAACAGGTGATGTAGGCACTGTGACAGTAACAGTCGATACTTCACTGTTACCTTCAAGACCTGCCGGATATAACCGTTTCGTACTTATGGTTGATGATGATGGTGATTTCACTTCAGGAAGTACCGTATATGAACTTACTTCACCGGGGGCTGATCAGTATTACCAGTTAAGCGGTTTGGATCTGTCAACAGGTCAATACCTTGCCATTGGTGCCGTAAAGGCGACCATCCAGTTCGAATCATCAACAATAGGAGAATTTGAGACAACCAATTCTCCGGCCGTGGTTTTACTTAATTACATCCCGCAAAGCGATGTTAATTTTGATTATTATACAACAGACGGAAGTGCTACTGCAGGATCGGATTATACAGGTGTGCCTGTAACTACTGCAACTATTTCATCAGGCAATTCCTCGGTCAACCTGATTTTTTCAATAACGAATGATATAATTGTTGAACCTGACGAGGATTTTCAGATCGATCTGACTAACATTCCTGCTGATATAACCATGGGCGTAAATAGTCAGGCCACTTATGTTATTCAGGATGACGATAATCCCAGGAAGATACATTTTACAAATGCTGCAGGCTCTGTCTCTGAAGGGACAGCAACATATTCAGTCCAGGTTGAATTCGATGCAGCATTATTTGATCCGACAAATACTACCACCGTCCAGTACCGCGTAACGGGCGGTACGGCAACAGGCGGAGGAACCGACTATACGCTGGCTACAGGAACAGTAAGTATCCTACCCCTCGATCATACTGCAACATTCGATGTCTCGATAACTGATGACCCGTATGATGAGTATGACGAAACAGTTATTATTGAACTATTTAATCCTTCAAACTGTAACCTGTCTGATGTTGATCCTGTTGAGTACACCCTGACTATCCAGGATAATGACGGGAATCCATCTGTCCAGTTCAGTACAGCATCATCGTCTGATGACGAATCCGTAAGCCTGATAACTATCCCGGTTGAGCTTTCGGCGATTTCACTGATAGATGTAGTTGTTGATTATGTTGTTTCCGGAACTGCAACGATCGATGTAGATCATGATCTGAATAATGGAAGCGTTACTGTCCCCGCAGGGCAATTGAATGCAAATATAGTTTTTACAGTAACAGACGATCCCGAAAGTGAATCGGTTGAGACAGTGGTAATCACCATAAACTCGGTGACAAACGGTGTAATAGGATCCCAGGCTGTTCATACCCATTCGATTATTGATAATGATGCAACCACTGGTTATTCAGGACCCGGAGGGGTCGGCGATGTGCTGACCAATGAATTGTGGCTAAGGGCTGATAGTATTACTTCCGTCGCCGACGGAGCAAACCTGCCGCAATGGGACGATGTTTCAGGCAACGGTAACTTCGCCAGTCAGGCAACAGTATTGAACCAGCCTGTGTACCAGCAGTCTGTTGTAAATGGAATGCCGGTAGTTCATTTCGACGGGAATAATTCATTTTTTTCAAACGCACATACATACAGTTCGCAGACAGTTTTTGCAATTTATGAGGTGCAGACAGGTATTCAGGATGTAAATGACCTTGGACAAATATGGGGTAGTTACAGTGATAATGCACATGTTGCACTTGATGCCCGTGCACCCGGCGGCAGTTACAGCTTTGACGGAGCCGGTACTACAACGGCAAGATTTGGCCGGTTCGGTGCGCCATATGGAAGTTATTATGAGGATTCACCCTCCGGTCAGTGGGTCTATGACCAGTTTGAGTTGCTGGCTGTTGAGTTCCAGTCTGTTCAGAATACCAATAATCAGATAATAGGGTCTCTTGTTAATCCTGTTGGCCACTATTTTGGGGGAGACCTTGCGGAACTGATAGTATATAATACCGCTTTAAACCAGACACGCAGAAATATAGTTGAATCATACCTGGCGGCAAAATATGGTCTTACATCTGCTTCTGATAAATACGGATCACACCCGGGTTATTATTATGACGTAGCAGGTATTGGAATTGAAAGTACAACCGACTTCCACGATGATGCTATGTCAGCAGGTCTTCTCAGGATCAGTGAACCTTCGGGATTTGATCCCGGTGAATACCTTCTTTTCGGACATAACAATGCATCAGCTTCTGTCTGGACCGATACAGAAACCCCCGTTGACTCTCTTAAAAGACTTGACAGGGAATGGTATGTTTCAGAGACAGGAAATATTACTGATGTTACCGTAAGTTGGAATACCGACAATCTGCCCACACTGCCTGATGGCAGCTCATCCTATTATCTCCTTAAGGATGGTGACGGTGATTTCTCATCAGGTGCGGTGATAATACCTCTTCAGTTGAACGGAGGATTTCTGGAAGCAACGAATGTTTCCATTTCGAACGGTGAATACCTTACTATTGCAACAAACCGGTTGACCGTCGGTTTTACAGCCGCTGTATCCTCTTTCAGTGAAGATGCAGGCGTGGTACAGGCTGAGCTTAATATGTCAGCTATCCTGAGTACTGACGTTACAGTTGATTTCGTAGTGTCAGGAGGTACTGCTTCAGGTGGCGGTACTGATTATTCAATGGTATCGTCAAGTCCGGTGACCATTTTAGCAGGGAATACAACAGCAAATATTGATATTTCACTGATAAATGACGGTCTTGTTGAGACAGATGAAACAATAATGCTGCAGATTACAGGCATATCTTCAGGAGATGCATCCGTTGGCAGTGTTGCTGACCACACCCTGACAATTATCGATAACGATTTTGACGGTTATGTGGGTCCTGGAGGCGTAGGCAGTGCTATAAACAACGTTCTGTGGCTCAGGGCCGACAGCCTTTCTTTAAACGATACCGATCCGGTTGATACATGGTATGACGTGTCAGGAAATAATAATGATTTCAGCCAGGCTACTGCAGGGCTGAGACCTGTATTCGATGCTGTACACCCTCTCGGATCAAACAAACCTGCTGTTAGCTTCGATGGTATTGATGATATGTTTACAGGGCCAGATCTTGTCAGTGGTACTGGCGGAAAGTCTGTATTCCTGGTTGGAACACAGACATCAAATATAAACGGTAATATGCTGGAGCTGAACTACCCGGCAGGTCCTAATAATACAAATTTTGCCGTAACAGCAAGCCGTATAAGCGTCAGAGCTCTTCAGGGATTCTATGAATCCAATGCACGCCTTTCAATCACTGATTACGGACTTATTTCAGTTGGCCATGCCGACAACGCAAACACAAATAATATTAGTATTTATTATGATGGTGTGCTGCAGACAAGAAGGACAAGCAATAACAAGGCTATGAACCTTGGATCCAATGGCTCAAGCATTGGCTGGTCTTCAACATTCCCAACATACTATAGCGGAGTATTGTCAGAAGTCATCGTTTATAACCATCAGTTAAATAATACTCAGAGGATTATTGTAGAGAATTATCTCGCAGCCAAATATGACATTGATATTTCATCAGGTTCACAAGATCATTATGCATACCGGCTGACACACAGTGAGGACCTTGCCGGTATCGGTATGTATGGCGCCACTGATTTTCATACTGCTTCACAAAGCGCCGGAATGATACGTATCAGTCATGCTTCTTCTCTTGATCCTGGCGATTATATGCTTTTTGCCCATGA
>JBJKPH010000163.1:0-22298 GCA_046706585.1 Bacteroidales bacterium
ACAGGGAAGGATCGTTCTATTGCCTTGCCGAAGTGGGGATCAAGAGGTATATCGCTGACGAAGACAGGTTTGAAAGCTACAGACCCGAGGGCCTGACCAGCTTCTTCAGTATTATTTCGATGTTTGAAGACAGCCGGGGAGAACGATGGTTCGGGACATATAACGGAGGCCTTTACAGGTTACGGACAAACGGAGAGTTCACGGTATACGATATCAGGGATGGGCTTGCCAAAAACTGGATCAGTTATATAACCGAAGATTCGAAAGGCAGGGTATGGGTAGGAACATGGGGAGGTGGTATTACTGTATTTGACGGTGAGAACATGAGAACCTATGATAATGCTAACGGGCTAAAAGCCATGGAGATACAATGTCTGGTGGAAGATCACGAAGGGAATATGCTGATAGGCAGCCAGTATGAGGGAATGCTGATCTTCAAGGGTGATTATTTTGTAAATTATGTCTCCGACAGGCTGTTGCCTGATAAAAGTGTTTGGGCGATCGATGTAGATAAGTTCAGAAGGATGTGGTTCGGGACAAATGCGGGGATTACAGTTTATGACCCGGAAAGCCGGCTATCGTGGTTTTATAATGATGAGAATAAATCACTTAACGGGATGGTGCGGTTCATTAAAAGCGATATGGACGGAAACATATGGATCGGTACCGACGGGGCATGGGTATACAGGTATGATTACAGCAATGACAGGTTTATACATGCCAATGATCTGAACGACATACTCCATTATGACCGGATTGTTACGGCGATGGCTGTCGACAGGCAGAACAATCTTTGGGTGGGTACCAACGAGGGTGTTGCAGTGTGGAACATCAGGAACAGCGTGGGAAGGAGGTTCACTCAGATTGACGGGTTATCGGGGCTTGGAATTACATCGATCTATGTTGCCCGAGACGGCAAAGTATGGATTGGAACGGAGAGGGAAATGGGTCTGACATGTTTTGACCCGGAGATCAATCAGTTCAGGATAATTGACCTTGGTTATGATCTGTCACCTACTTCCATTACCGAATCAACTGACGGACGGATATGGGTGGGTACAACATATGGTGTTCTGGAACTGGAGAATGATTCAGTAGTGGCCCACCTGACAGTAAATGACGGGCTGCTTTCTAACAATGTCAGCCTGCTTCAGCCTGATAATAACGGGTATATCTATATTGGTACTAATTTGGGCCTGAACAGGTATAGCCTCTCAAACGGGAAGATCAATACCTATACCAGGAGGAACGGTTTCGTTGGTATTGAGACAATGCGGAATTCTTCCTGTAGCGACGGAGCCGGGAAACTCTGGTTCGGTACAGCCAATGGAGTATCGTGTCTTAACCCGTCGATAATTCCTGCCCCGCACATGAATCCCCTCACTCATCTTAAGGGGATGATGGTTAACCTTGTTCCTCACAGCATGGTTAACGGCGAAAAGTTCAAGTCGGGGCAGCGATCATTTGTATTCGATTATTACAGTATCTGCCTTACCAATCCCGAAGCTGTAAGGTACAGGGTAATGCTTGAAGGAGCAGATCCTGGCTGGCGTCCTGAAACAGACGATACGAGGGCAAATTATCCGGCACTATCACCGGGGAAGTATACTTTTAAAGTAATTGCCCTTAACAGTGACGGAATATGGAATGAGAACCCCGTATCATATACATTTACAATAAAGCCTCCTTTTTATTTCAATCCGTGGTTTATTATTTTAATGGTTGTGCTGGTTGTTTTCGCAGTTGTATCATATATCAAGGTCAGGGAGAGGAATCTGGTCATAGAGAAGAAGATACTTGAAGAAAAGGTAAGGGAGCGTACAGCCGAAGTTGTTCAGAAGAGCCAGGAGATTGAAGAGAAGAACAGGGATATAACAGCGAGCATAAGGTATGCCGAAAGGATACAGATGGCCATGCTGCCTCCGGAGGATACATTTGACGAGTCATTCGTTCTTTTCATGCCCAAGGATATTGTAAGCGGAGACTTTTACTGGATGCATGACACGGGAGACAAGCAGTTCATAGCTGCAGTCGACTGCACAGGTCATGGAGTTCCGGGAGCCTTTATGTCGATAATCGGATATAATTCACTTACCAAGATCGTGAGGGAATACGGACTTACCAGGCCATCAGCTATACTTGATCAGCTCAATACCGAGGTAACCAGATCGTTGTTGCAAAGGGGCGAGAAAGTAATAAACGATGGTATGGACCTGGCACTTATCTCTTTCGACAGGAACAGGAAGGTGGTGGAATTTGCCGGGGCATATAATCCACTGGTCATTGTTCGTAATGGCGAAGAGATAACCATTAAGGCCGACCGTTTCCCAATAGGGATGGCGACCGAAAGGGATAAGAAGTTCACCAATAATGAGTTTGAGGTATTTCCGGGTGATATGCTGTATATGTTCTCCGACGGTTTTGCCGATCAGTTCGGAGGTCCTGATTGCAAGAAATTCAAGGCGGTAAACCTTAAAAATGAGCTTGAGAAAATATATTCATTACCTGTTGCTGAACAAAAGGAGCACCTGATCAGGGTTTTGGAAGAGTGGATGGGAAATGTAAACCAGGTTGATGATATACTGGTAATTGGTACAAGGGTCCGCTGATTATGATATATGGGCTATGGAAGCAGGGTCATCGATCCAGCCATTATAGTCGCGTATCATTGATATGGCTTCATCGGGAGAGGAAGCTACCTGCCACATCCCTCTGTGTACTTCTCTCATGAAATTACCCTTGATGAGTTTCTCAAGGAAGTCAATCAACTGGTCATAGAAACCTGAACTGTTCAATAATATGACTGGTCCTTTGAACAGCCCGAGCTGTTTGAGAGTAATAGCCTCAGTAAGTTCTTCCAGAGTGCCTACTCCCCCGGGAAGAGCAATTACTGCATCCCCCAGTTCAAAGATCTTTTGCTTTCTGCAGCTCATGTTTTCAGTCACTATCATTTCGGTCAGTTCCTTGTGGCCCCAACCATTCTCAAGCATGAACTCCGGAATTACACCGGTTACCTTGCCACCCATATTCAGGGCGCTGTCTGAGAGGGCACCCATTAGGCCTATTCCGCCACCGCCACAGATTATTCCCCAGCCTTCGCGGGCAAGTGCTTCCCCCAGTGCTGATGCATCCCTGAAGAACCGTTCATCTATCTTGCTGCTGGAAGCGGCGAAAACAATAATTTCCATTACGGGGTTGTATATTAAAAAGGCCGTCCATTAATTGAACGGCCCTGATATTTTATAATATGCTTCAGAGAAGTGCTTCAAGCTTGTTAATGAAATTGGCTTTGGGAACAGCTCCTACCTGTTTATCTGCCACTGAACCTCCCTTAAAGAAAAGCACAGTGGGGATATTACGAATTCCAAACCGCTGTGCCACTCCCGGGCTACTGTCGACGTCACATTTAAGGACAAGAGCCCTGCCTTCATATTCTTTTGATATCTCTTCAACAAAAGGGGCAATCATTCTGCAGGGGCCACACCATTCAGCCCAAAAATCTATCATCACAGGTTTGTCTGATTTTGACACCAGATCATCAAAATTGGTATCGTTAACTTCTAAAGTCATCCTAAAAAATATTGAAATAATTTATGCGCCAAAGATAATCAATTTACTTTAAAATCAAGTCCGGGATGGTTCTCAATATATTTAATAAGACTGCTTCCAAGGCTTATCATTGTGTTTCTTGAGAACATCGATACGCTGAGTTTGCTGTCGGGGTCGACCACCAGGAATTTAAGCTCTACCTTACCTTTTTCACCCGACGTCAGAGTCAGCAGATCATTAACAGTAGTCTCATCAAGCGAGTCAACCGCAGCAACGATAGTAAACGACTTCACCATTTCCTCCTTTACGCTTGTAAGCAGGTTGATCGAAACTATTCGTACCTCCAGTTCATCTTCCCTGAATCTTCTTTTCTGGACCTTCCCCCTTACAAGAAGGAAATACCCGGGTGAAAAATATTTGCTTTGCTCAACATAGTCCTTATCAAAAAGCATGAACCTGTAACTGTCGGTATAATCCTGGATCGTAAGTGATCCGAACGGTTTGCCGTTCTTGCTGGTTCCTGTACGAGCCTCTGTAACCATTCCTGCTACCGTTACATCCTTATTAAGTATCGATTCAAGGTCAGAGAAATCGCTCAGTGATGCATTGCAGAAAGTTTTCATTTCAAACCTGAAATCATCAAGGGGATGTGCCGAGAGGTATATACCAATTACCTCCTTCTCTTTATTGAGCCTTTCAAGCTTAGGCCATTCAGGGCATTCAGGGGCTTCAGGCCTGACCACATCGAAACCATCGTCATCACCAAAAAGTGACTGTTGTGTTGTTTCTTTTTCACTTTTAACCCTGTTGCCGTATCTGATAATACTTTCGATGAAATTCTCATCCCTGGCGTTCACTGCAAAATATTGAGATCTTCTGATCCCTTCGAAACAGTCAAAGGCTCCTGCAACAGCCATTGCCTCCATACTTTTCTTGTTCACGGAGTTCAGGTTTACCCTTTCCACAAAGTCATAGATATTTGTAAAAGGACCGTTTTCCTTCCTCTCATCTATGAGACCGAGCACTGCACCTTCGCCGACTCCTTTAATAGCACCCAGACCGAATCTTATTTTGCCCTGATTGTTAACCATGAATTTCACTCCACTTTCGTTGACATCGGGTCCGAGCACTTCCATTTCCATCCGGCGGGTCTCATCCATAAAGTTGGTAAGCTTCTTTATGTCGCTGATATTCCGGCTCAGTACCGCCGACATAAATTCGGCCGGGTACCATGCTTTGAGCCAGGCTGTCTGGTATGCAATAAAGGCATAGCATGTCGAATGCGATTTATTGAAAGCATACTCAGCAAATGCCTCCCAGTCAGTCCATATTTTTTCGATAGTTTTGAAGTAGTGTCCATTCTTCTGGCATCCCTCGAAGAATTTCACCTTCAACTTATCCATTATATCCCTCTTTTTCTTCCCCATTGCTTTCCTGAGAGAGTCGGCCTGACCCTTTGTAAATCCTGCCAGTTCCTGTGAGAGGAGCATTACCTGTTCCTGGTAGACGGTTATTCCATAGGTGTCTTTCAGGTGTTTCTCCATCTGGGGGAGAGGATAATCAATTTTCTCCAGTCCGTGTTTTCTCCTGATGAATTTAGGTATATATTCCATGGGGCCCGGCCTGTACAGAGCATTCATGGCTATCAGGTCCTCAAACCTGTTTGGCTTTAGTTCCCGCAGATGCTTTTTCATCCCGTCCGATTCGAACTGGAATATTGCAGTTGTCTCTCCCCTGCTGAATAGCTGGAATGTTTTTTCATCGTCAAGGGGTATTGAATCGATATCAATTTCAACACCTTTTGATTGCCTAATATTTTCCACGGCATCCTTAATGATCGACAGGGTTTTCAGTCCGAGGAAATCCATCTTTAACAGTCCCACCGATTCGACATGGCTGCCGTCGTACTGGGTAACATACAGTTCGGCATCTTTGGCAATACTGAGTGGTATATACTGATCGAGCGGATCGCGACCGATGATAATACCGCATGCATGCACCCCTGTTTGCCTTACCGATCCCTCAAGCGCTTCGGCATATTGCAGTGTCTTTGAAACAAGCGGATTAGACGATTTCCTTTCCTTTGCCAGTTCGCTTACTTCATTATATGCTTTCTCGAAGGTTGTACCTGGTTTCTCAGGGATCAGTTTTGCCAGTCTGTCGGCATCCGACAGTGGCAGGTTTTGTACGCGGGCTACATCCCTGATAGCCATCTTGGCCGCCATGGTGCCAAAGGTTATAATATGTGCTACACGGTCGTGACCATACTTATCAACTACATATTTAAGCACCTGTTCGCGGCCATCCTCATCGAAATCGATGTCGATATCAGGCATTGAGATCCTGTCGGGATTCAGGAACCTCTCAAAAAGGAGGTTATATTTAATAGGATCTATATCGGTTATCTTAAGTGCATATGCAACAGCTGATCCCGCTGCTGACCCCCTTCCCGGTCCGACCGATACTCCCATATCCCTCGCGGCCCTCAGAAAATCCTGGACAATAAGAAAATACCCGGGATATCCCATGCGGGCTATTGTATCAAGCTCAAAATCAATACGATCACTGATGTCGGGAGTGATCTCATTCCACCTTTTTGCTGCTCCCTCATATGTCAGGTGTTTAAGGTATTCATCCTTGGTCTCAAAACCCTCCGGAATAGGAAATTCAGGCATTATGGGCTCATGGTTAAGCTCGAAAAGTTCAATCTTGTCAGCGATCTCCATGGTATTGGTTACCACTTCAGGGTAATCACTGAAAAGGCTCAGCATCTCTTCCGGTGATTTCAGGTATTCCTGTCCGGTATACCTCAGGCGGTCGGGGTCATCAAGTTCCTTTCCTGTATTCAGGCATATAAGCCGGTCGTGAGCCTCGGCATCACCCGGATTAATGAAATGGACATCGTTGGTTGCGATGATCCTGATCCCATATTTTTCTGACAGGTCCCTGTATGCCCTGAATACCCTGTTTTGTTTCTCCAGTGTGTCGTTATCGAACTGAGAACGACCTGTTTTATGTCGCTGTACTTCTAAATAGAAATCATCACCGAAGATCTCCTTAAATTCCCTGATCACTGATTCGGCGCTGTCTATATCACCTGACAGTATAGCCGAGGGTATCTCCCCGGCTATGCACGCTGTTGTTATAATAAGACCTTCGTGGTGTCTTTTCAGGAGTTCCTTGTCGATCCTCGGCTTATAATAGAATCCCTCGGTCCAGGCTTTTGAGATCAGCTTAACAAGGTTTTGGTAACCTTTATAATTTTTTGCCAGGATTATCATATGGTCTCCCGAACGGTCATCCTTTTCACTGGTATCGCTCATTGAGCGTTTGGCAACATATATTTCGCACCCGATAATCGGTTTTATCCCGTTTGCACTTGCCTGGTTGTGGAACTCTTTCACCCCGAACATATTGCCATGATCGGTAATAGCAACAGAATTCATTCCCATTTCCTTGCATCTCTTCATCAGTACCGAAATTTTCGATGCCCCGTCGAGGATTGAATATTGAGTATGAAGATGAAGATGCGTGAAATTGCTCATAATCAGGGGTATATAAAATACTGAATGATCTGTGTCGCTAGCGGAACAGGAGTTTAAAAATAGTTAAAATCTGGTCTCCTCCGGCAGGCAAAAAGCTGTTTTTAATTAACAATTTTTTATTTCCCTCATTAGCATAATTTTAAAATATGTAAAAAATATGCATATATTTTGCAACGTATTGCAGACAAAAGTCGTCTATTGATAAGAACCGGACATAAGAAAAGAATGGCATGGACAGTAATTCCCTTCTTATCCCGGAAATAGAAATTTAATACTAACTAATCTAATTACCATGAGAAAACTACTATTGACGGTAGTTTCCTTTTGCTGTATTACATTTATGATGTATGCCCAGCAGAAGGTAATTACCGGAACCGTTATCAGTGGTGACGATAATCTCCCGATAATCGGCGCCACTGTACAAATCAAGGGAACCACAACAGGAGTAGCTACCGACCTTGATGGGAAGTATACCATTGAGGCTTCTGAGGGTCAGACACTTGTATTCAGGTTCGCAGGTCTCGCAACCCAAGAGGTTGTTGTGGGACCCGGCTCAACCATCGATATTATCATGCAGGTTGACGTACTGAACCTCGACGAAGTTGTGGTTGTTGCCTATGGTACTCAGAGAAAGGAGGCCAGAACCGGCTCGGTATCAGTTGTTAAGTCTGATGCGATGCGTGATGTTCCCATCACAAGTGCCGACAAGCTATTACAGGGAAAAGTTGCAGGACTTGAGGTCAACAACGCTTCAGGGATGCCCGGAAGTGCAACTGAGATCACTGTCAGGGGTGTTGGTACTGTAAATGCAGGTACTGAACCTCTATATGTTATAGATGGTATTCCCGTTGTATCGGGCAATTTTACGAGGGCGGCAGAGACAGGAAATATTCTGTCTGCAATAAGTGCCAATAATATCGAGTCGATCACCGTTCTGAAAGATGCTGCTGCCTCGTCAATATACGGGTCCAGGGCAGCCAACGGGGTTATTCTTATCACCACCAAATCGGGAATGGTTGGAAAGACCAATTTCAATGTAAGGGTGCAGAGAGGGTTCTCTCAGAGAGGCCCGAGCAAATTCAGGTTCATGACTCCTGAAGAGTTATTGGGATATAAAAGGGCAGCGATCGAAAATATAGGCCTTGATCCTGATGATCCTGCAAATGCATCAAATCCTGGTAATCCCAGACCTGGGACAAACTATTATTATCCTATGTCGCTGCTTGACAATACTTTTGACTGGTGGAGTGCAGTATTCCAGACAGGCCAGCAGCAGAGTTATGAAGTTGAAGCATCAGGAGGTGATGAAAAGACTAAATTCTTTATCTCCGGGTCGTACATGGATGAACAGGGTATTGTGATAGGTTCTGAATACAACAGGGCCAATTTCATGATGAATGTCGATCACAAGGTGAACGATAAATTTTCTATCGGAGCAAGGGTAAACGGAGCCTATATGGTCTGGTCAGACCAGGCAGGGGCCCTGGCTTATGCCAACCCTGTTGCTGCAGCACAATGGATCGAACCCTGGATACTCCCCTATAATGATGACGGTACTTTCAACTGGGATATACCAAATACCGGCGATTCCAATCCGCTGGGGATCATTGCCTTGAATGACAAAGGCGACAAGCAGTACAAGTTCATGTCAACTGTTTCCCTTGATTACGAGATTTTAAAAGGACTTAATTTCAGATCGTTGAACTCAATAGACCTTTTACTCGGCGAGTCGAGACAGTACTGGCATCCCGATTCACCTGACGGTGCTCCTAATGACGGTTACCTGTGGGGTGGTACAAATAACAACCGTACACTTACTACCTCTAACACGCTGAGGTATCTGAAGACTTTTGCAGATTTACACAATGTACAGGCGACTGCAGGATTTGAGATAATGGATAATACCTATAGTGAATATTCGCTGGAAGGCGAAGGGCTCGGTGGTGATATTCCATACTTTTCAAATGTTTCGATGAACCAGAATGTCGATTACGATCTTTCATCCTATTCATTCGTTTCATTTTTCGGTCTGGCTAATTATGACTTCAGTAACAAGTATCATCTCCAGGCCAGCGTGAGAAGGGACGGTAGTTCCAGGTTCGGTTCCGACAACAGATGGGCAACATTCTGGGCTGTAGGTGGTTCATGGAATATTAATGAAGAAAATTTCATGTCATCGCTCGAAATGATAAACCTGGCTAAACTGAGAGTAAGCTATGGTATAAATGGTAATGCCTCTATAGGAAACTACCAGGCATACGGACTTTATGGCTCGAGAACCTATAACGGGTTGGGTGGTATGGCTCCGGACAACCTTGCCAATCCCGAACTGCGATGGGAAGGCAACACTGCTTTTGATGTCGGTTTGGACTTTGCATTATTCGGACGTCTCCAGGGTACGGTAGACTGGTATAACAGGATAACTACCGATATGCTTCTTGATGTGCCTCTTTCAAGGACAACAGGATTCAATTCCCTTAGGAGGAATATTGGTGAGATGAAGAATACGGGTGTTGAACTGAGTCTTGATGGCGATATTATTAACTCAAAGGATATGAATTGGAATGTCGGATTCAATATTTCATTCAACAATGCCACTATCACTGATCTTGGCGGCGAGGATGTTGTAGCTGACGGCACCTGGAGAGTTCATGTACTTAACGGTGACGGTTCGAGCCAGTATTATGTTTACGACTGGGCAGGTGTTAATCCGGCTGACGGTAACGGTCTCTGGTGGACTGATGACGGCGAAGGCGGAAGAGGTGAACTGACCGAGAACTTTAACAATGCCAGGAGATATTATGGAGGAAGCATTGATCCTGACTTTATTGGCGGCTTTAATACATCTTTCAGGTGGAAGGGCTTCACGGTAACCGGCTACTTCAACTTCACATACGGCAACAGTGTCTACATTATGGAACGACACTATGCTACAAGTGATGGTTACAGCTTCGGTGACAACCAGGAATCGAGCCTGCTTGATTACTGGAAGCAACCCGGAGACATTGTTCCAAACCCGAAACCTATACCATGGAATAACAGCAACTCTAATGCATGGTCTACTTCAAGATATCTTGAGGACGGATCATTCCTGAGGTTCAAGAACCTGTCTGTTTCATACGATATCCCGAAGGCATGGGCAAACAAGGCTTTTCTCGATAATGCCAGGGTGTATGTAAATATGGTAAACCTCTATGTATGGGATAATGTCCATTACTGGGATCCGGAACGTACACTGAAAGGTGGCGGATATGCTACATATCCTCTTCCCAGGGTGGTTACATTTGGTATTGACATAGGGTTTTAATGATTTGAAAATTTAAAGACAACAGAAATGAAAAAGAATATTATATATTTCCTGACCTTTGCACTGCTTCTGCTTGCAGGTTGTGAAAGTATTCTTGATAAAAGACCACCTTTGCAACTTGACAACGAAAAAGTGCTGTCGACCTATAAGCTGATAGTGCAGGCAACAAATGCAGCATATTCACCATTATATTCAGCTAACTGGTACGGAAGAGCTCACCTTGTTGTACCCGATCTAATGGGTGGCAACGCAAAACAGAGTCCGAGAAGTTCGGGGCGTTTCCAGCAGACATATAACTGGAATTACACTCCCGGAGACAATGTCGGGATCTGGACTTCAGCATATGATGCCATTGCCAGGGCAAATAATGTGCTGGAATATATTGACGACCTCAGTGAGGAAGGAGTTACTCAGGCCATGAAAGACCAGATAAAGGGAGAATGTCTCTTTATCAGGGCACTTGGTCACTGGGACCTTGTAAGAACTTTCGGTCAGCCCTACACATACCAGGGTGGCAACACACTCGGTGTTCCCATAATCAGGAAGACAGAGATCGGTCAGCCGTCAAGGGCTACCGTTAAGGAGGTTTACGACGAACTGATCGTACCCGACCTGATTGCGGCCGAAGGACTCCTTGGTGATCCCGGACGGGGGAATGACGAGAAAGCCTTTGCATGCAAGGAGGCCGCACAGGCTATTCTTGCAAAAGTTTATCTATATATGGGTGACTGGGCAAATGCAGCCTCGAAAGCAACCGACGTGATCAGTTCAGGCAGGTATACTTTGTATACTGCAGCCAATTACCTCACTGTATGGAGCACTCCTGCTGCAACCGAGGCAATTTTCGAAGTGTATGGTAATAACACCGAATCGACATTCCCAAGCTGGGACGAAGTAGGATATATCTACAATCCTGACGGATATGGCGATGTTTGCGCCTCCAATGAGTTGCTCGGACTTTACGATGCTGCCGACATTAGGGGCCAGCTTTTCAAAACATCTCCCAGCTACCCGGGTTATTGGTGGCCGGATAAATATCCGGGTAAAGCAGGTGATACCAGGGTAAACAATATTCCTGTTATCAGGCTTTCAGAAATGTATCTTATCAGGGCAGAGTCGGTACTCAATGGTGCCACGGGCGATGCACTCAGTGATTATAACACTATCAGAACAAACCGCGGACTGACGGCGGCCGGATCTGTTTCACTTGATGATATCTACCTTGAGAGAAGGCTTGAGCTTTGTTTCGAAGGAAATCTTTTATGGGACCTTTCCCGGACCGGGAGAAGTCTGCAAAGGGATAACGAGGATAACAAGATCACTATTCAGGATAATGTAGACGTGCAGTTTCCTGATTATAAGTGGGCTTTACCAATACCCATTGTTGAAATGCAGGCTAATGGCAATATGGAGCAGAACCCGGGATATTAATTTTAAATGAACCAAAAATGAAAAAATCGATATTCAAAATACTCATGCTGGCTGTTTCAGTAATTCTGATTACAGCATGCGAGAGTGAACCAATTCTATTTGATGCCTCGATGAAACTGGTTGGTTTCAGTTCTAGAACTCTTACAATAAGCGAGAGTGCATCATCAGGAACTTTCAATATATTTCTCGGGTCGGCTGTCGGAACAACCGCAACCGTTACCCTCGAAATATCAACCGACGGCCTGGCAAATCCTGCAGTGGAAGGAGAAGATTTTTCCCTCTCCTCAACACAGGTTGATCTTACTCCAGGTGAGAATGAAGTGACGATAAATGTTACTGATAATGCAGTTTTTACCGGTGATAAGCAGGTTAAAATTGTGATCTCTGATGGCGGATCGGATTACACACTGGCATATGAGCATTCCCTTCTGGTGACTATCTCAGATGATGAACATCCTCTGAAGAAATGGCTGGGACTCTATACAGGAGATGCCAAGAGCTATGGTAATCCTGGCAGCTGGGATGAGACATGGGATGTTGAGATCATGCCGGTCGACGGTCATCTTGATATGATCCAGATTGTTGGTGTGGGATCAGATGGCACAGACCCGGTTTTTGCCACCCTGGATACCGACAACATGACCATCACTATAGAACCTGGTCAGAACCTGGGTGATGCCTACGGGTATGGTGATACATTTGTATTTTACGGTTATCAGGACCTTTCGTGGGACGAACAGTTACCGCTGACAGGGACTATTGATAACGACGGAAATATCTATGTTGACAACTGGGCCCACCAGATCGATGATTGGTGCTGGGACGTTTTCAATGTGACTTTTAGCAGAAAGTAACATTAATATTATTGAGAAAAGGGTACTGAAGAGTACCCTTTTTTTTATCTTTTTTCTTTTATGCCGGTATTATATATCAACAATCCGGTATATTTGCTGTTACTAGATCAGGATTGTATAATACATATTTAAGAATGAGATACATCCTTTCAATATTTCTGTTTCTTGTTTCGGTTGCGTTAGCATCGCAGGAAGTCAGTCTGAGCGAAGCAACTGCAGCGGCTGATTATTATATCGGCAAATATTTCCCGGGTGGGGAGTGGAGTATTTCTTCGCATGAAACATACGGCAGAAATTTTGAGAATTCAATCTATCTTTTCAGGCTTGAGCCGGAGGGATGGATATTAGTGGCAGGTGACAAGGGAGCACAGCCTGTCCTGGGTTTCAACTATACAGGTGATCTCGGGTTTCCGGGGAATGATAATGTTGATTCAAAGGATTCATGGATAGCTTCATATACTGATCAGGTTGAAGATCTTTTTGTTCATCCGGCAAAGAGTATTGATAAGGGATGGGATTACATGACAATAAAATCGACTAAATCAACACCGGCGACTGTTAGCATTACACCTTTTATCCTGGCAGAATGGAACCAGGGGAAAGGGTGGAACCGTTATTGCCCTGTCGATCCTGATGGTCCGGGAGGACATGCATATGCAGGATGTGTTGCTGTTGCCATGGCGCAGGCAATGAGTGTTTTCCAGGTCCCCGATTCAGGGAATAGCCATTATACATATATTAGTGATAACTACGGATCTATTACCGCAAATTTTGCTGCCGCACATTACCGCTGGGACCT
Source organism: Bacteroidales bacterium (assembly GCA_046706585.1). Lineage (GTDB taxonomy): Bacteria > Bacteroidota > Bacteroidia > Bacteroidales > VadinHA17 > JBJKPH01. The sequence goes on from JBJKPH010000163.1 coordinate 13,486, forward strand.
GATGTCGAACGATACTTCAGATAATTATAATTCGAGGCTGCTTTACCATTGCGCTGTAAGTGTCGACATGAATTTTGGTCCTGATGGATCGGGTGCTTCTGTCGGGAAGATAGTTAGGGCATACGGAGCATATTTCTATATGTCGGGCAATACCCAGTTCAGGCGCCGTTCACTATTTTCCGATGAGGTATGGAACGGAATGTTGCTGACCGAGCTGGAGAACGGGAGACCGATAATATACAGCGGTGATGCTGATGATGGCAATGCCGGGCATGCCTTTAATATCGACGGTGTGATCGACAGCAAGTATTTTCATATTAACTGGGGCTGGGGAGGCAGTCAGAATGGTTTCTTTCTTGTTGATGCCCTGAAAGTTGGAACGCGTGACTATACAAAGAACCAATCTGCAATTATGGGCATACAGCCCTATTATTATCCGACCGATATAGTTCTTACAAATAAGATTGTCCCTGAAGATGATCCTCCGGGAACCTTTATCGGTAAAGTGAAAATAGTGGATGAAGCCAGTGATAATTCCTACGATCTTCACCTGATTACCGACTCGACCTATACCGGTGGTGAATGGGTAAAAGACTATTATCTTAAAGACGACAGTCTGATGACAGGCATTACATTTACAGCAGGAACTCTTCTGAAGGATACCATATGGTTCAGCCTTTCCGACTCACACAGTAATGCACTTGACGTAGCAATAGTCCTGACTTTTGAAACTACAACGGAAAGCACTGGGATTGATAACTGGATCAGCCAGGGATCCCTGAAGATCTTTCCCAATCCGGCCGGTGACTGGATCAGTTTTTCAGACGAAAGTGATCAGCTGATAACGGGGATAGTGATATTTAACCTGTCGGGCCAGATTGTTCGAAGCTTTGTTGATCCTTCTAAAAACAGCACTTTATCGATGGCCGGATTACAGAGAGGTATGTATATTCTTGAGGCAACCTACCGTGACGGTTCGAAGGCCAGGAGAAAAGTTATTAAAAACTGATCTCCTCCCTGTTGCCTATTTGTCAAAATGATTATTAATCTTAACTTTGCACCCACAATTTTTCAAAGTGATAATTTAACTAATGCGTTTTAAATGGCAGTAAAAATCAGATTAGCCAGAAAAGGCCGCAAGAAAAAGGCCTTCTACCACATTGTGGTAGCAGATAGCAGAGCGCCACGGGATGGCCGTTTTATTGAAAAACTGGGAATTTACAATCCTGTTACAGACCCGGCAACTATCGATCTTAATTTCGATAAAGCGCTGGACTGGCTGCAAAAAGGCGCGCAACCTACAGATACCTGTAGAGCTATCTTATCATACAAAGGTGTTATGCTGAAAAAGCATCTGCTCGATGGAGTGAAGAAAGGTGCTTTTGACGAGGCAGAAGCAGAGAAAAGATTCCAGGCATGGCTTAAAGAGAAAGAGGGTAAGATCGATTCTAAAATAGCCAGACTGGAGAAATCTGCAGAAGATGCCAAAACCAGGCGTCTTGAAGCTGAAAAGGAAGTAAGTGATAAACGTGCTGCTGAGATTGCTCAAAGACGGCAGGAACTTGCTGAAAAAGAGGCAAAGGCAGCTGACGGTGATTCAGGAGAACCAGAAGAAGTGGCAGAGGAAGTTGCAGCAGACGAAGCTGTTGCAGTAGAAGAAGCTCCTGTCGCAGAGGCCCCGGCAGAGGAAACTCCTGCAGAGGAAGTTCCTGCTGAAGAAGCCCCTGTAGAAGAGGCTCCTGCTGAGGAAACCCCGGTAGCAGAGGCCCCGGCAGAGGAAACTCCTGCTGAAGATACTCCTGCAGAGGAAGCAGCCCCTGAGGAGGAAGAGAGCAAGGAGTAATTAAAGTGCCTGCGGGTAACTCCCGTGAAAGAGAGTCAGCTGATATTACTCGGAAGAATCATTAAGCCATACGGGCACCAGGGCGATGTGGTAATCGCTCTTGAGCCCGGACTTGGAGAAAGGATTAAGGAACCGGAGCAGGTCTATATTATGACCGAAGGAATCCCGGTTCCTTTTTTTATTTCGGGATACCGGAAATCGGGTGATACTATCATTGCCAGGTTTGAATGGTACGAATCGATAGAAAAGATAAGAGAATTCACAGGCTGCGAAATACTAATTGATATCAGCGAAGCAGCTTCGACAGATCCTTCAGGAATACCACTGACCCCTGGTGGGTACCTTTTAACTGATAGTGAAGGAAAGGAACTAGGAAAAATTGTGAAAATAGAATCCTATCCGATGCAGTTAATGCTGGTTGTCGAGAGCATAAACAATGAAGAAATACTGGTCCCTTTTAGCGAAGAACTGGTTTTGGAAATAGACCACGAAAGGGGGATTGTGGTTATGGATCTTCCTGAAGGGATAAATGATATAAATTAGCGTATTATATAAAGACAGCCCGCGTGTTGATGTAAGGGTTTCCGGATCAGATAGAGTAAAGAAGCTATAGCAACCCTGTCCTGAATGTTTTTACCCTGGATGGAAGAATTACCTAATGATGTAAATCCTCCCTTTATCGTCAAGCTTAATTATCGATGACGGGGGACGGACAGTTGTATCATTCCTTCTCCAGTCAACAATATAATCTGCATTTTCCATTATTTCGGGTGTGATATCATCAAATATTGCAGGTGATGGTTCACCTGATATATTTGCTGAAGTTGAGACCAGTGGTTTCCGGAATTTCCTGATCAGCTGTTCACAGAATTCATCTTTAACTATCCTGATCCCAATGGATCCGTCGTCAGCCACCAGATTGTGTGCAAGGTTCCTGGCCGAAGGATAAATAATTGTCAGGGGATTTACTGCAACCTCAAGCAATTCCCATGATATCTCCGGAATATCCCTGACATATGACATTATTGACGATTCATTTGCCAGTAGTACAAGCATGCTCCTTGTGTCGGGTCTCTTCTTAATCTCAAAGATCTTTTCGACCGCCGCAGGATCTGTTGCATCGCAGCCCAGTCCCCACACCGTATCGGTGGGGTAGAGGATAACACCGCCCTGCTGAAGGATCTTCAGACTGTTCTCAATCTCCTGTTCAAGCTTCTTTCCCATGATGTTATCTGCCGGAGTTACACTCACTCATTTTTTCAGAAAGTAACATTATGTTCCCTGAGGGCATTGTTTAGTGATGTTTTCTTATCTGTTGATTCTTTTCGTTTACCAATGATAAGTGCACATGACACCTGGTAATCGCCGGCAGGGAATTTTTTTGTATATGACCCCGGGATCACTACCGAACGTGGCGGGACGTAACCGCTGTAATCCACTTTCTCTTTTCCCGAGACATCGATCACCCTGGTGGATCCCGTTATTACAACATTAGCTCCAAGCACGGCTTCGTACCCTATTCGTGCTCCCTCAACGATTATTGACCGGGAGCCGATAAATGCATTGTCTTCTATTATCACCGGTGCCGCCTGTACAGGCTCAAGTACTCCTCCGATCCCGACACCACCACTGAGGTGGACATTCTTTCCTACCTGGGCACACGAGCCTACTGTTGCCCAGGTGTCAACCATCGTACCTTCATCGACATATGATCCGATGTTTACATATGATGGCATCAGGATCACCCCTTTTGCAAGGTATGATCCATATCTCGCAACTGCAGGGGGTACGACTCTCACTCCAAGGTTACTGTAATTTGTTTTTACCGGGATCTTGTCGTGGAATTCAAGAGGCCCGGCTTCGGTAACGACCATATTCCTTGACGGGAAAAACAGTATTACAGCCTTCTTTATCCATTGGTTAACTATCCATTCGCCGCCAGAGGGTTCGGCTACCCTCAACTTCCCTTTATCAAGCAGGTCAATTACCTGTCCGATAGCATCCTTTACCTCTTTTTCTTCCAGCAGGTTTCGGTTATCCCATGCTGATTCAATGATTGACTTTATTTTATCCATTTACCGGTTGTTTTGGATTGTAAATGTAAACAATGTTCCGGGAAAAGAATAAATCCAGGATTGGAATGGTGGAATTACTCCATCACTTAATCAGTGTGAGACAATAACATATTGTTAATTGTTAATATTGTTTAAAATTTGGGTTTTATCACATTCCTGTTCTTTGATATTTCATTCATTCGGATAATTTTGAAGAATATAGCACAAAACTTCTCTTAATAAGTATATTGCATAATCATTTCGAACTATAACAAAAACCTGAAAACTATGATTAAGAAACTGACTTTTCTGTTTTTCTCAATCCTTGTTTCTCTGTTTTCCTTCGGACAGGCAGGGCTGAAGTACCAGTTGCCGCCAAAGGAGATAGTTGATATTGCTGATGCCGAGCAGACACCGTCTATTTCGATCAGTCCGGATTACACGCATGTGGCTCTTCTGAACAGGGCCGGTATGCTGACGATTGAGGACCTGGCACGTGATGAGCTCAGGATAGCAGGTTTAAGGATCGATCCTGAAACCAACGGACCATCAAGGAGCAACTACGACATCGGTATCTCAGTAATGGGTATCGATGGAAAGAACGTAAGGAAGGTAACCGGGTTACCTTCAAATCCGAAAATAGGTAACTTCTCATGGTCGGATGATGGTGCCAGGGCAGCTTTTACCAATACTACGGCAAACAGTATTGATCTCTGGGTGTTTGACCTTGAAACCATGCAGGCCAGAAAAATTGCAGAAGGATTGAACATGGTATTCAGGGGCTCATTCGACTGGATGCCTGACAACACCAGTATCCTTTTCAGGGTTGTTGATCCTTCGAGGGGAGCCCGTCCGGTAGTGTCCAAGGTTCCTGAAGGGCCGGTGGTACAGGAGAATACAGGGAAAAGAGGTGCAGCAGCAACTTTCCAGGATCTTCTTAAGAACCCTACCGATGAGGCATTGTTTGAGTACTTCTCAAAATCACAGGTATGCCTGTGGGATGGCAACTCAATAAAGAAGATAGGTGCTCCGGCAATGATCACCGGGCTGAATATTTCGAAAGACGGGAATTATGTCATTGTTGACAGGTTTACCCGTCCTTTCTCATATACTGTGCCTTACAGTTATTTCCCCTCTTTTACAGAATTGTGGGACCTTTCAGGGAGTAAGATCAGGACCATCGCAAGCACACCTCTGCGTGAAAATGTGCAGAGAGGTTTCGACGTTGTTTTCCCGGGGCCGAGGTCAATTTCCTGGAGAGCCGACAAGCCGGCCACACTGATGTGGGTTGAAGCACTTGATAATGGTAATCCTGAGAATGAAATGGAATATCATGATCAGGTTTATATGCTCGATGCACCATTTACCGGTGAACCACAGAAATTCATTGCTACGAAACTCCGCTATGGTGGTATTACCTGGGGTAATGATGGATTTGCATTATTGAACGAGAGTTCACGGAAGGAGCGGATCAGTAGGATCAGTTCATTCAATCCTCAGGATCCGATGGCTTCCCTGAAACAGATCATGGAGATCAAATCGGATGACAGTTATGGCAATCCCGGTCGCTTTATGACCGACAGGTCATCGGGTGGTGGCGGACGCGGATATGGCGGTGGCGGAGGAGGAGTCCTCCTGTTCGGGGATAAGGGCAAGAGCCTCTTCCTTTCGGGACAGGGATCATCGCCTGAAGGCGACAGGCCCTTTATCGACAAGTATGATATTAAGACCGGGAAGACAACAAGACTATGGCAGTCTGAAGCACCTTATTATGAAACTGTTTCTACCATAATTGATCCGAAGGATATGTTAATGATAACCAACAGACAGTCGGTTACCGATCCGCCAAATTATTTTATAAGGAACCTGAAGAAGAAATCGCTTACACCTATTACTTCATTCGACAATCCATATCCCCAGTTTGAGGATGTTTACAGGGAATTTGTACAGTACAAAAGACAGGATGGGATAGATATGAGTTTCACACTATACCTGCCGTCCGGGTACGACCGCGAAAAGGATGGCCCCCTGCCTACGCTTCTGTATGCTTATCCGCGTGAATATCAGAGTGCCGATGCAGCCGGCCAGGTATCAGGATCACCTTACACATTTACACGTGTCAGCGCTGCTTCTATGCTGGTCTTTGTTACACAGGGATATGCTATACTGATGGACGCCTCTTTCCCGATAGTAGGAGAGGGTGATGCAGAACCCAATGATACTTTTATCGAACAGCTTATAATAAATGCCGAGGCAGCTATTGATAAAGCGGTAGAGATGGGAGTTACCGATCGTAACCGTGTGGCAGTAAGCGGCCATTCATATGGCGCATTCATGACAGCGAACCTGTTGGCTCATTCAAGGCTTTTTGCAGCAGGTGTGGCTGAGAGCGGTGCCTATAACCGTACTCTTACTCCGTTTGGATTCCAGAACGAGAGAAGGACTTACTGGGAGGCACCTTCATTGTATTATGACATGTCGCCGTTCATGTTTGCCGATAAAGTAAAGGATCCGATACTCCTTATTCACGGTATAGCCGATAATAACAGCGGTACTTTCCCGATCCAGAGTGAAAGATTTTTTGCAGCCCTGAAAGGTCATGGTGCTGTTGTAAGACTGGTTGAACTACCGGCTGAAAGCCACGGGTATGCTGCAAGGGAATCGGTTCTTCACAAACAATGGGAAATACTTGAGTGGCTTGACAAGTATGTCAAGAACAGGAAATAGCCATAGTAACCGAAAATCGTAGAAGAATTGTTTTATTTACGGAAGGAGAGTTCACCGCTCCTTCCGTTTTTTTTTCTTATATAATTGGCTGAAACTTGATAAATTATACTTTTTTTAAAATATTGCGAACAAAAAAAATCTACTTTTGCAAAATAATTTTAGGCCATTTAATTTGTGTAACATAAAAACCTCTATTTATGATTAGTAGCTTGTTTTGGATTGTACCTGTCGCTGCTCTGACAGCGCTGTTATTTGCCTGGATATTCTTCAAGGGGATGATGAAAAGTTCCGAAGGGACTGACAGGATGAAAGAAATTGCCCTTTATGTCAGGGAAGGAGCAATGGCTTATATAAAAAGACAATACAGGGTTGTTTTTCTGGTTTTCATGATCCTTGTTGTTCTTCTTCTTTTCCTGGCTTACCTGGGAGTTCAGAATCCTTTTGTTCCCGTAGCATTCCTTACAGGGGGATTCTTTTCAGGCCTGTGCGGTTTTCTGGGAATGAAAACAGCAACCTATGCATCTGCCAGAACGGCAAATGGTGCAACACAGTCGCTAAACCGGGGCCTCCAGATAGCTTTCAGAAGCGGCGCCGTTATGGGGCTGGTTGTTGTTGGTTTCGGACTTCTGGATATAGCCTTATGGTTCCTCCTTCTGAATTTCGCGATCTTTACACCCGAACATTTACAGTCAGGGCTTCATTTTCTCGGACTTACATTCGTTCATCCGGGAACAACCGTACATATGAAGTATATCGAAATTACAGCCACCATGCTTACTTTCGGTATGGGTGCTTCAACACAGGCCCTCTTCGCACGTGTAGGTGGTGGTATCTATACAAAAGCAGCTGACGTAGGGGCTGACCTTGTTGGTAAAGTTGAGGCAGGAATACCCGAGGATGATCCCCGCAACCCTGCTACAATTGCTGATAATGTAGGTGATAATGTGGGTGATGTTGCCGGAATGGGAGCTGACCTTTACGAGTCATATGCAGGTAGTATCCTGGCAACAGCGGCACTTGGTGCAGCACTTCCATCTTTATCAGGTGATATGCAGGTAAAAGCCGTTATCGCACCGATGATTGTTGCGGCAGTGGGTATTTTACTTTCGATTGCAGGTATTTATTTTGTACGGACAAAGGAAACTGCAACCCAGAAAAACCTGCTGAACGCATTGCTTTTAGGTACCGGCGGAGCTTCAGTACTCATCCTTCTCGCAATGGGTGGTCTTGCCATTGCCGGATGGGTTACCTGGGGAGTTTTCGGTTCAGTGGTTGCTGGTCTGCTGGCAGGAGTAATAATAGGCCAGTCGACAGAATATTTTACATCAGACGAATATAAACCTACACGCGGGATAGCCAAACAGGCACTTACAGGTCCTGCTACCACTATTATCGACGGGATGGCCGTTGGGATGTTTTCAACATGGCTGCCGGTGGTAACCATCGTGGCCGGAATTATTGCAGCTTTCGGTTTTGCCGGCGGATTCCATGACTTTGCCAATGGTGTTTACGGGATCGGTTTTGCTGCTGTAGGAATGCTCTCGACACTCGGGATAACACTTGCAACCGATGCTTTCGGCCCTATTGCCGATAATGCCGGAGGAAATGCTGAGATGTCGCACCTGCCAAAGGAAGTAAGGGAGAGAACCGACTCACTCGACGGACTTGGAAATACAACTGCTGCTACCGGTAAGGGATTTGCAATCGGTTCGGCAGCACTTACAGCAATGGCACTTCTTGCTGCATACATGGAAGAAGTAAGACTATGGCTTGGCAAACTGGCCGATAAGGCACAGGATGGCTTCGTTGCAATAGGGAACATACTATTCTACCGCAGCCATATGCCTGATGTTGGTGCAGGTCAGGAGGCCGTACAGGTCACCGCCGCAACAATAAAGGATTTTGCCAATGCATACGACCTGTCACTGTTTAACCCGCTTTTGCTCGGCGGACTTTTTATTGGTGCAATGATGGCATTTGTATTCTGTGCCATGACAATGAAAGCAGTAGGACGTGCAGCAGGTTCAATGGTTGACGAAGTGCGTCGCCAGTTCAAGGAAATACCTGGGATCATGACAGAAGAGGCGAAACCCGATTATGCAAGATGCGTTGCAATATCAACCAAAGGCGCACAGAGGGAGATGATGGTACCGTCGCTTATGGCTATAGCCGTTCCGATAATTATAGGT